>NZ_JBHUWC010000014.1:0-46210 GCF_042670225.1 Isoptericola sp. NPDC057191
TGATCCTCGTTCCGCAGTTTTGAGGATCAAGTCAGCACGGACGATGCCAGTCCGGGGTCAGCCGCCCGCGAAGGGCGGCAGCAGGTCGAGGCTGGCGCCGTCAGGCACGACGTCGGACGGCGCGGCCCGGCGGCCGTCGAGCAGCACGCTGCACCGGGCGAGCACCGGCCCCGCCTCGGGGTCGGTCGCGGTCAGGCGGGCGACGACGTCGCCGACGGTCGCGCCCGGCGGCACGGCGAGCGTCTCCTCCGCGCGGCCGAGGGCGGCGCGCGCCGCGGCGAAGTAGCGCAGGCTGACGGCCTTCGCCCCGCCCTGCGCGTCGGTCGTCACGTCCGTCAGCTGGTCGGTCACAGAGTCATCCTCCGATGGCGCTCATGGTGCGCTCGGGCTGGGTGAAGCCCGAGCTGTCGAGGTCGGTGCCGGAGCCGGAGTCGCTCATGCCGTGCCCGGCCTGCTTGGCCCACATGGCCCCGCGCCACAGGTCGGCCAGGACGGCGTCGTCCGCCCCCGCGCGCAGCGGGCCCAGCAGGTCGGTCTCGGTGTGCGCGAACAGGCAGTCGCGCACCCCGCCCTCGGCGGTGAGGCGGGTGCGGCGGCAGTCGTCGCAGAACGGCTCCGTGACCGACGCGATGATGCCGACGCGCCCCCGGCGGCGGCCGTGCGGGGCCCCGTCGAGGTCCCGCACGACGAACCGCTCGGCGGGAGCGCCGTCGCGCGGCTCCTCGTCCGGCTCGAGGGCGAAGCGGGTGCCGAGCTGCTCGCGCACCTCCGCCGCGGTGACCATCGCCGCACGGTCCCACGCGTGGTCGGCGTCCAGCGGCATCTGCTCGATGAACCGCAGCTCGAAACCGCGCTCGAGGCACCACGACAGGAGCTCCGCTGCGTGGTCGAGGTTGACGCCGCGGACCAGGACCGCGTTGATCTTCACGAGGTCGAACTCGCGAGCCGCGGCGTCGATCCCCGCGAGCGTGCGGGCCAGGAACGGCCGGCGGGCGAGCGTGGCGAAGGTGTCCGGGTCGAGGGTGTCGAGCGAGATGTTGACCCGGTCCAGCCCGGCCTCCCGCAGGGCGGCGGCGCGGGAGTCCAGGCCGACGGCGTTGGTCGTGAGGCTCAGTTCCGGCCGGTGGGGGAGCGCGGCGCACTCGGCCACGATCTCGACGAGGTCGCGCCGCAGCAGCGGCTCGCCACCGGTGAACCGCACCTGCCGCACCCCCAGCTCGCTCGTCGCGATCCCGACGAGCCGCACGATCTCCTCGCGCGTCATCACCGAGTCCTTCGGCAGCGTGGGGAGGCCCTCCGCCGGCATGCAGTAGGTGCAACGCAGGTTGCAGCGGTCGGTGAGCGACACGCGCAGGTCGGTGGCGACCCGCCCGAACCGGTCCAGCAGGCCGCCCGTGGCAGGCCGGTCGGCGGGGAGGCGGACGTCGGGTACCCCCGCGGCGGGCAGCCGCGGCATCCCGAGGGAGACGGTCGTCATCCGATCAGCTCCTCGAGCTCTCGCCGGCGCCGCCCGGCCCCGGGTCCTGCCAGGACAGCGCGGCCGCCGTCGCGCGCTCCAGGGCGTCGGAGCCGTCGCCGCGCGCGGCCGCGAGCCCGGCCGCGTACCCCACGGCGTAGGTCGTGACCGGGGCTGCGGGGCGCGCGACCTGGTGGGCGGCGTCGCGGGCGAGGTCGAGCACGGCTCCGACGTCCACGCTGCGCGGCGGCAGCCCGAGCTCCACCTCCAGGGCGTCGACCCAGCGGTCCAGCGTGCTGGAGCCGGGCTCGGCGGCGCGGGGCGTCTGGTCGGTCATCGGGTTCCTCCCCAGCGTCATGCCCGCTCTTGCGGCGGCGCGTGCTCGGATGCGGTGGCCGTCGCGGCGGGCTCGGCCACGACGTCGTGGAGTCCTACCGTAAGGCGTCGCACGTCGTCCCAGGTGTCGACGTCCGCGCTGACGGCCTCCGCGTCGGGGACCTCGACGCACCGCAGCAGCCCCACCAGGCGCCGGACCGGCAGGCCGGACAGACCGTCCGTGCCGGCGAGAGCGTCCAGCGCCCCGCGCAGGGCCTCGTGACGATAGAGGCCGACCAGCCACTGCGCACGCCCGTCGCGGACCAGGTAGGCGCCGTCGGTGGCCGACGTGCCCGGGTCGACGGCAGCCTGGGCGGCGTGGGCGGTATGGGTCACGGCGGCCCGCAGCAGGGGCACCGCCTCGGTGGCGCGCGGCACGTCTACGGCGAGCACCAGCACCCACGCCGGCGCGGCACCGTCCGCCTGCCGCCGACCAGCCGGGTGCTCGTGCCGCCGAGCACGCTCGAGCGCGCGCAGCCCGGCGTCGAGCCCCGCCACCGGCCCGCCGAACGGCGGGTCCTCGCGGGCGACGAGCACGTCGCGGCCGGGCGGCAGCGGCAGGTCCGGCCCGACGACGACGGTGTGCTCCGCGTCGCGCGTCGCGGCCAGCGCGCGGTCGAGCAGGGTGTCGCCGTCGAGCACGACCGTCGGCTTGGGCACGCCTCCGAGCCGTGTCGCCCGCCCGCCGGCCAGGACGACGGCGTCGTAGGAGCCCGGGGGCTCTCGCGTCGGACCGGATCGCGTCGGACCGGATGGCGTCGGACCGGAGGCGCTCGTCATGTCAGGTCCTTGCCCTCAGTGCAGGCCGAAGGGCAGGTCGAGGGGAAGGACGTCGACGAGGTCGCCGGCCTCGACCTTCTCGATGTCCGGCGGCACCAGCGCCAGGCCGTCGGCGCCGAGCAGGGTGGAGGTCGCGTGCCCGCCGACGGCGCCCCGCCGCTCGTCGGCGGGCGCGACGGCGCGCTCCACCTCGCCCGACGGCAGCGTCCGCACCGGCACGACGTGCGTGCGCCCGGGCGGGCTCGGCCACGCCCCGGCAGCGGGCCGGGGGACGGCCCGCCGGGGCTCGCGACCCGCGAGTACCGCGACGGCCGGACCCACGAACAGCGCGAAGGAGACGAACGCGCTCACCGGGTTCCCGGGCAGAGCCACCCAGGGCACGCCCCGCCAGCGGGCGAGCGCCTGCGGGCGGCCGGGGCGCAGCGCGACGGCTGCGACGTCGACGTCGGACAGGCGCTCGTCGGCGGCGTCGAGCACCGCCCGAACGACGTCCGACGCCCCCGCCGACACGCCGCCCGTCGTCACGAGCAGGTCCAGGCCGAGGGCACCCTCCGGCGCTGTGCGCGGGAGGGTCGCCCCGTCCGTCGACGTCTGGTGGGCCGACCGTCCGCTCACCACGCTGTCGAGGGTGGCGCGCAGCGCCTCCGCGTCGTCCGGGACGGCACCCACACGGACGACGTCGGCCCCTGCGGCGCGAGCCAGCGACGCCAGCAGCAGCGAGTTGGAGTCAGGGATGCGGCCGGGGCTCACGGGGGTGCCGGTCGCCACCAGCTCTGAGCCCGTGGACAGCACCGCGACGCGCGGCCGCCGCCGCACGGGCAGGGTGGCCAGGCCGGCCGACGCGGCCACGGCCACCAGCGCCGGGGTCACGGCGTCGCCGGCGCGGCCGAGCAGGTCGCCGGGGCGCACGTCCTCGCCGCGGCGCCGTACGTGCGCCCGGTCCTGGCGGGCCAGGGTGACCTCGAGCTCCGACGTCGGGCCGCCCGCGACGAACCGACCGGTCGACGTCCGTTCGACGGGCACGACGGCGTCGGCCCAGGCGGGCACCGGGGCCCCGGTCATGATGCGCACCGCTCCCACCGGCTCCGCGGCCACGGGCGAGCCCGGGCGGCGGTCGCCGACCACCCGCAGCGTCGCCGGCGCGCCGTCGGCCGGCAGGTCGGCGAGGCGGACGGCGTAGCCGTCCATGGCCGCGGCGTCGAACGGGGGCACCAGCGCGGCCGCGCGGACGTCGGCACCGAGCGTGCGCCCCGGCGGCTCGAGCGCGAGGTCCGCGAGCGCCGCCTCCTGGGCGGGCAGCGGTTCCACGCGGGCCAGGACGGCGCCGACGTGCTCGGCCAGGCTCCGCAGCGTGCTCCCGGTGCTCATGTCGTCACGCTAGGCCGAAAGTGTTTCGCCCGTGCGCTCATCCGGCGTTCGCCCGCACGCGCTTGCGCACCGGGCCGAGGGTGAACAGCAGCGTGAGCAGCGCGGTGAGCGCGAGCAGCGCGAAACCGATGCCGTAGTCCCCGTTCGCGCCGTACACGGCGCCCATGATCAGCGGGGGGATGAACCCGCCGAGGCCGCCGGCGGCACCCACGACGCCCGTCACGGCGCCCACCGTCCCGGCCGGCGCCATCTTCGCCACGAGGGCGAACGTGGCGCCCGACGAGGCACCGAGCGCGGCAGCCATCCCGAGGAACGCGATCGTCGCGCCCGGGACCAGCGCGGGCTGGAAGATGACGATCGCCGCGAACACGGTGACCACCGAGAAGCAGACGATGGACACGGGGACGCCGCCGAGCCGGTCCGACAGGATGCCGCCGATCGGGCGGCAGATCACCGCGAGCACCACGAAGCCCGCGGTGCGGAAGGACGCGTCGCTGGCGCTCAGGTCGTAGGCGTTCTGCAGGAACGTCGGCAGGTACACGGAGAAGGCGACGAAACCGCCGAATCCGATGGCGTACAGCCAGGACAGCTGCAGCGTGGCGGGGATCTTGACCGTCGCCCACGTGCGGGCCAGCATGCCGCCGCCCGAGCCGGGCGTCCAGGCCGGGGAGTCGCGGAGCATGGCCCGGGACACCAGGGCGAAGACCGCCAGGAACACCGACACGATGACGAACGGCGCCCCGTCGCCCCACGCGTCCCGGATCGGCACGGTGGAGAAGGAGGCGATCGCCGTGCCGCCCATGCCGGCGCCGAAGATGCCGATCGCGGTGCCGCGGCGGGCCGGCGGGTACCAGTTGTTCACGAAGGGCACACCGATCGCGAAGGTCGTGCCACCGAGGCCCAGGAAGAACCCGCCGATCAGCAGCCAGGGCAGGCTGTTGGCGACGAAGCCGATGAACAGGACCGGCACGATGGTCAGCGCGCTGCACAGGGGGAACATCACCTTGGCGCCGAAGCGGTCCGTGAGGGCACCGATCGGGATGCGCCCGAGCGACCCGACGATGACGGGGACCGCCACGAGCACGGACACCTCGAAGTCGGACAGGTGGTACAGCTGCCCGTAGCTGTTGCCCAGCGGGCCGAGCAGGGCCCACGCCCAGAAGCAGATCGCGAACCCGGCCGTGGCGAGGGCGAGCTGGGTCGTGTTGCCCTGCACGGCGGTGGTCGCCGGGGCGTCGGTCGGTCCGGGTGTCGCTGCCGAGGTCATGGTTCCTCCTTCGAGGCGGACGGGTCGTCCGGGGTGTCAGGGGGTCAGCGGGGCGGGGTCGTCGTCGGGTCCCAGCCGCGCCGCGGGGCGCGCGACGTCACGGACGCCTCGCGGGAGCGGTAGACGACGTAGGGCCGGAACGGGTACTGCACGGGCGCCGAGAACGCGTGCACCAGCCGCGTGAACGGCCACAGCGCGAACAGGAGCATCGCGGTCACGATGTGCACCTGGAACGCGGCGGGCACGCCCGCCATGAGCACCGGCTCGGGCTGCAGGTACCAGAGCGAGCGGAACCACGGCGAGATGGTCTCGCGGTAGTCGTAGCCGTGCCCGCCGGCGAGCAGCTGGGTCTGGACGGTCGCCCACGCGCCCGACAGGAGCGACCCGGCGAGGAACACGTACATGAGCTTGTCCGTGCGCGTGGTCGCGAGGAACACCGGACCCGTCGAGCGGCGGCGGTAGATGAGGATCAGCAGGCCGGCGACGGCCACGAGAGCCGCGAGCGAGCCCATGGACGTGGCGATGAAGTGGTAGAAGCTCTCGCTGACGCCGACCGCCTCTGTCCACGACTTGGGGATCACCAGGCCCAGGAAGTGCCCGAGGACCACGAACAGCAGCCCGAAGTGGAACAGGGGCGAGCCGTAGCGCAGCAGGCGCTTCTCGTACAGCTCGCTGGAGCGCGTGGTCCAGCCGAACTTGTCGTACCGGTACCGCCAGATCGATCCCACGACGAGCACCGCGAACGTCACGTAGGGCAGCACGACCCACAGGATGATCTTGTCGGCCGTCGCATCCGTCAGGCCCATGGCAGGTCCTCTCCCTCGTCCCCGTACCCGCTCAGTCCGACCAGCTCCGCCGGTGGTCCGGCCGCCACCAGGTCGGCGACCCGCTCCGCGGTGGCGGCGTCGACGGGAGGCAGCGTGAGGCACACGGCCTCGACGGCGGCCGTCCACGGTGAGCGCTGAGCGGCCAGGGCCGAGCGCAGCACCTCCAGGCCGTCGCGGTGCGCGGTCAGCAGCGCGGCGGCGATCCTCGCCCCGTCCGGGCCGCCGCGGGCGGACAGCTCGAGCACCGTGGGCAGGTAGTCCGGCAGCTCGTCGCCCGTGGTCTCGAACCCGGCGGCGCGGTAGGCCTCGACGAACCGGACCAGGGCGGCGCCGCGCTTCCGGGTGTCCCCGGCCGCGTAGTACGACAGGTACATCGCGCACCGCCGCTTGAGGTCGAACGTGGCGACGTAGTCGGCCTGCAGCGCGTCGGGGTCGCCGTCCAGCAGGGTCGTGGCGAGGCCGGAGAGCCGGTCCCGGACGGGCTCGGGCAGCCCGCCGACGGCCTCGCGCACGGTGCGGGCGGCCGCGCGCGTCGCGTCGTCGGGGTAGGCGAGCAGCAGGCTCGCGGCCATGTGCGCGACGGCGCGGTCCGCGTCGGGCAGCGGCACGGGCGCGAGCGGGTCGAGCCGGCGCGCGCGCACCCCGGGCCTGGGCAGGAACGCGAGGATCATCGGGCACCCCCGGTGAAGCCGTCGGAGGAGTCGTCCGCCGCGTCCTGGCGCCCCCCGGGCAGGGTGCCCGGGTCGCCGGGGCGCTGGCCGCCGCCGTCGTCGTCGGGCGGGAACAGCCCGTCCGGACGGCCGTTGCCGTCCCAGTTGAGCAGGTTCACGCGTCCGGGCGTGGACGGCCCGTACGGCGAGTCCGCGGTCTGACGGGCGGCGAGGGCGTGGAAGTTCTCCACGGCGACGGGGACGGGGGTGCCCGACGACGTCCCGAACGGCCCGGCGCCGCCCATGCCCGGCCCGCCCTCGAAGTCGAGGGAGCAGGCCATCTCCTCCAGCTCGCGCGCCACCTCGGTGTGCGCGGTGGGGATGACGTACCGCTCCTCGTACTTCGCGATGGCCAGCAGCCGGTACATCTCTTGCACCTGCTCGCCCGTCATGCCCACGGCGGCGGCGTGCTCCTCGGGGAACTCGCGGCCCAGGTTGACCTCGCGCATGCCCGACCGCATCGCGGCGAGCCTGCGCAGCACCCGCTCCACGGGCGCGGTGTCGCCGGCCGTGAACAGCCCCGCGAGGTACTCCAGCGGGATGCGCAGCCGGGAGATGGCGGCGAACAGGGTGCGGCCGTCCTCGCCGTCGTTGCCCGAGCTGGCCACCACGTCGACCACCGGCGACAGCGGGGGGATGTACCAGACCATCGGCAGGGTGCGGTACTCCGGGTGCAGCGGCAGCGCCACCTCGTAGTCGTGGATGAGCTTCCAGATCGGCGAGCGCTGGGCGGCCGCGACCCAGTCGTCCGGGATGCCCTCGCGGCGGGCCGCGGCGACCACCTCGGGGTCGTGCGGGTCGAGGAAGACGGAGCGCTGCGCGGCCAGCAGGTCGTGCTCGTCCTCGATGGCCGCCGCCGCGCCGACCTTGTCGGCGTCGTACAGCACCAGGCCGAGGTAGCGCAGCCGACCGACGCACGTCTCCGAGCAGACGGTGGGCAGCCCGACCTCGATGCGCGGGTAGCACAGCGTGCACTTCTCGGCCTTGCCGGTCTTGTGGTTGAAGTACACCTTCTTGTACGGGCAGCCCGTGACGCACATGCGCCAGCCGCGGCACTGGTCCTGGTCCACGAGCACGATGCCGTCCTCGACCCGCTTGTACATCGCGCCCGACGGGCAGGAGGCGACGCACGACGGGTTGAGGCAGTGCTCGCAGATGCGCGGCAGGTAGAACATGAACGTCTGCTCGAGCTCCGTGGCCACGTGCTCGCTCATGTGCTTGAGGATCGGGTCGTCCTGCATCGTGGCCGTCGAGCCGCCGAGGTCGTCGTCCCAGTTGGCCGACCACTGGATGCTCATGTCGTCGCCCGTGAGCAGCGACTTCGGCTTCGCGACGGGGGTGTTCGGGCCCTGCGGGGCGTTGAGCAGCATGTCGTACTCGTACGTCCACGGCTCGTAGTAGTCGTGGATCGACGGCAGCTTCGGGTTGTGGAAGATCGACGCGAGCTTCTTGGCCCGGCCCCCGGCACGGAGCTTGAGCTTGCCGCGCTTGGTGCGCACCCAGCCGCCCTGCCAGGTCTCCTGGTCCTCGTAGGTGCGCGGGTAGCCCAGCCCGGGGCGGGTCTCGACGTTGTTGAACCAGACGTACTCGGTGCCGGTGCGGTTCGTCCACGCCTGCTTGCAGGTGACCGAGCAGGTGTGGCAGCCGATGCACTTGTCGAGGTTCATCACCATCGACATCTGCGCCATGACCTTCACGAGTAACGCACCTCCTGGGAACGGCGCCGGATCACGGTGACCTCGTCCCGCTGGTTGCCCGTGGGGCCGAGGTAGTTGAACGCGAACGTGAACTGCCCGTACCCGCCCGCCAGGTGGGTGGGTTTGAGCAGGATCCGCGTCAGCGAGTTGTGGATGCCGCCCCGCAGCCCCGACGCCTCGGAGAGCGGCACGTCGACGGTGCGGTCGGTGGCGTGGTGCATGTAGACGGTGCCCTCGGGCATCCGGTGGGAGACGACGGCACGGGCGACGACGACGCCGTTGCGGTTCACCGCCTCGATCCACTCGTTGTCCCGGACGCCGATCTTCTCGGCGTCCTGAGGGCTCATCCACACGTTCGGGCCGCCCCGCGAGAGCGACAGCATGAACAGGTTGTCCTGGTACTCCGAGTGGATCGACCACTTGGAGTGCGGCGTCAGGTACCGCACCGCGACCGCGACCTGGTCGGCGCTGCCGCCGGTGCTCGTGCCGTCCGCGGTACTGCCGGGCACGGGCGAGTCCCCGTACAGCCGGTGCAGGTCCAGCGGCGGCCGGTAGGTGGGCAGCTGCTCGCCGAGCTCGATCATCCAGTCGTGGTCGAGGTAGAAGTGCTGGCGGCCCGTCAGGGTGTGCCAGGGCTTGAGCCGCTCCACGTTGACCGCGAACGCCGTGTACCGCCGTCCGCCGTGCTCCGAGCCCGACCACTCCGGCGACGTGATCACCGTGGTGGGCCGCGACTGCACGTCGGGGAACGTCACGCGCTTGCCCTGCTCGTCGAGCGCCAGGTCGGCCAGACGGCGGCCGGTGCGCTTCTCCAGGTTCTCGAAGCCCTGGACGGCCAGCCGCCCGTTCGTCGTGCCCGACAGCGCCAGGATGGTCTCGCACGCGTGCGTGTCCTGGTCCAGGCGCGGTCGGCCGGCCGCGGGGCCGTCCTGCACGACGCCGTTGCGCTCCCCGAGGCGCCGCACCTCCTCGTCCGGCAGGTAGGCCACGCCCTTCGTGACCATGCCCTTGGTGTCGGTGAGCGGCCCCAGGGCGGCCATGCGCGCCGCGAAGGCGGGGTAGTCGCGCTGCACCACCTGCAGCCGCGGCATCGTCACGCCGGGCACCAGCTCACGCTCGGTGACGGGGACGCCGGAGTCCGTGACCGTCCCGTGCGGCATCGCCAGCTCGTCCGGGGTGTCGTGCAGCAGCGGTGTGGCGACCAGGTCCTCGCGCACGCCGAGGTGGGTCTCCGCCAGCTCGGACACGCGCCGCGCCAGGGTGTGGAAGGTGTCGAAGTCGGTGCGGGTCTGCCACGGCGGCGCGATCGCCGGGTTGAAGGAGTGCACGAAGGGGTGCATGTCCGTGCTGGACAGGTCGTGCTTCTCGTACCAGGTCGCCGCCGGCAGTACGACGTCGGAGTACAGCGTGGTGCTGGTCATGCGGAAGTCCATCGTGACCAGCAGGTCGAGCTTCCCGCGCGGGGCCTCGTCCCGCCACGTCATCGAGCGCGGCCGCCGGTCGGGGGCGTTCTCCGCGGCGAACACCGCCGAGTCGGTGCCCAGCAGGTGCTTGAGGAAGTACTCGTTGCCCTTGCCGGAGGAGCCCAGGATGTTCGCCCGCCACACCGTGAGCACCCGGGGGAAGTTCGCCGGGTCGTCCGGGTCCTCGCAGGCGAACCTGAGCGTGCCCTGCTTGAGCTCGTCGACGACGTGCTGCTGCGGGTCCTTGCCCGCGGCGCGGGCCTCGTCCACCAGGTCCAGCGGGTTGCGGTCGAAGGTCGGGTAGCTCGGCATCCAGCCGCGCTGCGCCGACTCGACCAGGGAGTCCGCCGTCGTGCGGCCCGCCAGCCGTCCCGGCGCGAGCGGCGACGCGAGCGCGTCGGCAGGCATCCCGTCGTACCGCCACTGGTCCGTGGCCAGGTAGAACCAGCCCGTGCCGATCATCTGGCGCGGCGGGCGCACCCAGTCGAGGCCGCCCGCGTACTGCGCCCACCCGGTGATGGGCCGGCACTTCTCCTGCCCGACGTAGTGCGCCCAGCCGCCGCCGTTGACGCCCTGGCAGCCGGTGATCGTCGTGAGGGTGAGGAACGCGCGGTAGATCGTGTCGGAGTGGAACCAGTGGTTCGCCCCCGCGCCCATGATGATCATGGACCGGCCGCCGGAGTCCTCGGCGTTCTGCGCGAACTCCCGCCCGATCTGCGCGGCGGTGTCCGCCCGCACGCCCGTGATCTCCTCCTGCCACGCCGGCGTGCCGGGGCTGGACGCGTCGTCGTAGCCGGTCGGCCACTCGCCCGGCAGGCCGAGCTCGCGGCGCTCCACGCCGTACTGCGCCAGGAGCAGGTCGAAGACGGTCGTGACCAGGTGGCCGCCGACGCGCCGGGTCGGCACGCCGCGGGTCAGGACCCCCGCGCCGCCGAGGTGCGCGGCGCGCGCCGGGTCCGCGCCCGAGGCGTCGGGCACGACGTCGAACCGCGGCAGCAGCACCGCCGCGGTGCCGGGTGCTTCGGCCGACGACGGCGCGTCCGCCACGGACAGCAGCGGGTCCACGTCGCCCAGGTCGAGGTTCCACCGTCCCTCGCCGGCCTCGCCGTACCGGTCGGCGAGCGTGCCGTTCGGCGCGACGACGCGGCCGTCCGCGTCCAGCAGCACCGTGCGGAACTGCGCGTTCGCCGAGGTGGACGCCCCCGGCAGGGTCGCGTCGTCCAGGTCGCCGGCGGTGAGGAACTTGCCCGGCACGTACGCCCGCTCGCCCGACCCGGCGTCGCGCTCGTCCAGCCGCACCAGGAAGGGTGCGTCCGCGAACCGCTTCAGGTAGTCCGCGAACCGGGGCGTCCGGCGGTCCACGAGGAACTCGCGCATGATGACGTGCCCCATCGCCAGGGCCAGCGCACCGTCCGTGCCCGGCTGCGGCGCCAGCCACTGGTCGGCGAACTTCGTGTTGTCGGCGTAGTCGGGGGAGACCGACACGACCTTCGTGCCGCGGTAACGCGACTCGGCCATGAAGTGCGCGTCGGGGGTGCGGGTCACCGGGATGTTGGAGCCCCACATGATGAGGTAGGAGGAGTTCCACCAGTCCGCCGACTCGGGCACGTCCGTCTGGTCGCCGAACACCTGCGGAGACGCGACCGGCAGGTCCGCGTACCAGTCGTAGAACGACAGCATGGTGCCGCCCAGCATCTGCACGAACCGCGCGCCGACCCCGTGCGACACCATCGACATCGCCGGGATCGGGGAGAAGCCCGCGATCCGGTCCGGGCCGTGCGCCTTGATCGTGTGCACGTGCGCCGCCGCGACGATCTCCGCCGCCTCGTCCCACGTCGCCCGGACCAGGCCGCCCTTGCCCCGCGCCGACTTGTACGCCCGCGCCGTCCCGGGGTCGGACGTCACCCGCTGCCACGCGAGCACCGGGTCCCCGCCGACGGCCGCCTTGGCCTCGCGGTACGCCTGCAGCAGCACGCCGCGCACGTACGGGTAGCGCACCCGCGTGGGGGAGTAGGTGTACCAGGAGAACGCCGCCCCGCGGGGGCACCCGCGCGGCTCGTACTCCGGGGAGTCGGGGCCCACGGACGGGTAGTCGGTCTGCTGCGTCTCCCACGTGATGATGCCGTCCTTGACGTACACCTTCCACGAGCACGAGCCCGTGCAGTTCACGCCGTGGGTGGACCGCACCACCTTGTCGTGCGACCAGCGGTCGCGGTAGAAGACGTCGCCCTCCCGGCCGCCCTTGAGGAACAGCTGGCGCAGGTCGTCCGAGACCTCCCCCCGCCGCAGGTGCTTGCCGAGCCGGAGGAGGGACTCGGCCGCCCCGGTCGGGGGTGCCGATCCGACGGTGCTGGCGTGCGGGCGGGTGCTCGACATGCGTGCTCCTGGGTGCCGTGGCTGACGGGTCGCTGCTCGCATCATCTGCCCCGGCATGAGGCACCGCACGTCGTAAAACCCTGTCGTGCGGGATCCGCACGGACCGAGCCTGTGTCGTGCCTCACGGGCGGTCCCGGGCTACGTTGCGAGCACACACCCGCGCGACTCGGGAGGCCGTGCATGGCGTCGAGCAGCCTCGCTGCGGTCCGGCTGACCCGCCGGATCCCCTTCACCCTCGCGGTCGTGGGCACGATGCTCGTCCTCGGCATCGTGACCGGCGCCCTGTGGAGCCCGTTCGCCGAGCACCCCTGGTTCGACGACGTGGCGTTCGGCGCCCCCGCGCTCGCCGACGGGCGGTGGTGGACGCCGGTCACGGGGTCGTTCTTCGCCCTGAGCCCGTGGGAGTACCTGCCCGTGGCGGGCGTGTTCCTGCTCCTCGTCGGGTGGGCCGAGCACCGGCTCGGGACGCGCCGCGCCGCGCTCGCCGCCTGCACCTGCCAGGTCGTCGGCGTGGTCGGCACCTCCCTCCTGCTCGCCCTCCTCGCCCGCACCGGCTGGGCGTGGGCCGTGCGCGTCGGCGGCGAGCTCGACGTCGGGTTCAGCGCCGGCGTCGTGGGCGCCGCCACCGTCACCGCCCTGTCGCTGCCGGCGCCGTGGCGCACCCGCGTCTCCGGGGCGATCGCGGTCTACGTCCTCGTGGCGCTCGCCGTGTGGGGCGGGATCGCGGACGTGGAGCACCTGATCGGGTGGCTGACCGGGCTGGCGGTCGCCAGGCCCGTGCTGGGACCGCGGCTGGGCTCGCGCACCCCCACCGGCCGGCGGCAGCGCGACCGCGGCGCCGCCGCGGGGTACTTCGCGGTCTCGGCGCTGCTGGTGGTGCTGGCGGGCTTCACCTCCGGCTCGACGGCGGGGCCGCTCGGGACGGTCGGGAGCGACGACTGGCCCACCGGGATCGTCGCCGTCACGGTCGACGTCGTGCTCGCCCTCGGGCTGCTGCGCGGTCGCCGATCCTGGTGGCGCGTCGCGATCGTCCTCACCGCCCTGGGTGCTCTCACGGAGACCCTCCTGCTCGTCGGCGGGCTGGTGCTCGACACCCCGGGCCTCCCGGACGACGTGCCGCTCTACGTGCTCTCCCTCGCGCTGGACGGGGGCGCGCTCGCCCTGCTCCTCGTCCGCCGGTCCTCCTTCCGAGCCCGCCGCCGCCGTGGCCCTGCCGCCGGGACGCGTCTCGACCAGGACGACGCGCGCCAGGTGCTGCGACGCCTCGGGGCCGGGCAGCGGCTCGCCTGGATGACGACGTGGGAGGGGAACGAACGCTGGTCGCCCGACGACCACGACGGCTACGTGGCGTTCCAGCTGCACGCGGGGGTCGCCGTCGCGCTCACCGACCCGGTGGGCGCGGGCCCCGCCGGTCGCGCCGAGCTCGTCGACACCTTCGTCGACGCGGCCGCGGCCGCGGGCGTCGGGTCCTGCTTCTTCTCCTGCGGTCCCGAGGTCGCGGCCCTCGCCGCCGACCGCGGGTGGACCGTCGTCCGGGTGGCCGAGGAGGCGGTGATCGACCTGCCCGGCCTCGAGTTCCGCGGCAAGAAGTGGCAGGACGTGCGGACCGCGCTCAACCAGGCGGCGAAGCAGGGCGTCGAGCACCGGATGGTCACGCTCGCCGACGAACCGCCGGAGACGCTCGCGCAGGTACGGAAGATCTCCGAGGCGTGGCTCGGCGACAGCGACCTGCCCGAGATGGCGTTCACGCTCGGCGGAGTGCGCGAGGCGCTCGACCGCGACGTGCGCGTCGGCCTCGCCGTCGACGGTGACGGCCAGGTGCACGGCGTGACGAGCTGGCTGCCCGTGCACGCGCCGGGTGGCGACGTCGTGGGCTGGACCCTGGACGTCATGCGCCGGGCGCCCGGCTCGTTCCGCTACACCATGGAGCTGCTCATCGCGTCGGCCCTCACGACGTTCCGCGACGAGGGGGCGCTCGAGGCGTCGTTGTCCGGCAGCCCGCTCGCCCAGGGCGCCGGGGACGACGCGCGAGCGCCGAGCGGCGTCGACGTCGTGCTGGACCGGCTCGCCGCCACCCTCGAACCGCTCTACGGGTTCGACTCGCTGCACCGGTTCAAGCTGAAGTTCCAGCCACGCAGCGTCTCCCTCAGCCTCGTCGTGCCGGAGCCGGGCACCCTGCCGCTCGTCGGTCTCGCGCTGGTGCGCTGCTACCTGCCCGACGTCCGTGCCAAGGAGCTGGTCGCCGCCGCACGGTCGTCACGCGGCGCGAGCTGACCGCCGGGGCCCCTCCCCGGACGCCCGGGGCTCACAGGCCCTCGGTGGTCCCTGTGCGTTCGTGCTCACGTGTATTTCACGCCTCCACGACCAGCGTCGAAACACCCTCTTCCTAGCGTCGGGGTACCGGCCCGACGACGCGCCGGCGGCACCTACCCACCGCCCGCGTCGTCGGGCCCGCGCACAGGAGGACACGCGATGGCTGCTCCGACCACGGCCGTCCCGGCCCACGACGCCGCGCCCGGGGGCACCGCCACCGGGTCGCGCTCCCGCCCGGGCCGCTGGATCGACGACTGGCGGCCGGAGGACCCGGCCTTCTGGGCCGGCGGCGGGCGCCGCGTCGCCCGGCGCAACCTGGCCCTGTCCGTCTTCTCCGAGTTCCTCGGCTTCTGCGTGTGGGCCGTGTGGTCGATCGTCGTGCCGCAGCTGCCCGCGGCCGGCTTCACCTTCACCACCGACCAGCTGTTCTGGCTCATCGCCGTGCCGTCCCTGGTCGGCGCCACGCTGCGCATCCCGTACACGCTCGCCGTGCCGGTCTTCGGCGGCCGCAACTGGACGATGGTCTCCGCCACCCTGCTCCTGATCCCGACGCTCGCCCTGGCGTTCGTGGTGCAGCGGCCGGAGACGTCGTTCGGCGTGATGCTCTTCGTAGCCGCGCTCGCAGGCTTCGGCGGCGGCAACTTCGCGTCGTCGATGGCGAACATCTCGTTCTTCTTCCCGGAGAAGGAGAAGGGCGCGGCGCTCGGCTGGAACGCGGCCGGCGGCAACATCGGGACGGCGGCCGTCCAGCTCGCGGTGCCGCTGGTCATCACGGCAGGCGCCGGGGTGGCGCTGGAGCGGGCCGGGCTGATGTTCGTCCCCTTCATCGTCCTGGCCGTGCTCCTCGCGTGGCGGTTCATGGACAACCTGTCGGCCGCCAGGTCCGACCCCCGGCAGTTCGCCGTCGCGGTCCGCGAGCCGCACACCTGGATCATCTCGTTCCTCTACATCGGCACCTTCGGCTCGTTCATCGGGTTCTCGGGAGCGTTCCCCACGCTGCTCGCGGGCCAGTTCCCGGACGTGACGCTGTCGCTGGCGTTCATGGGTGCCCTGGTCGGCTCGGTGGCGCGGCCGCTGGGCGGCATCCTCGCCGACCGGGTCGGGGGCGCCGTCGTGACCGTGACCTGCTACGCCGTGATGATCGTCGGCGCGGTCGGGGCCATCACCGCGCTGGGCGGCCACAGCTTCGTCCTGTTCTTCTCCTCCTTCATGCTGCTCTTCGTCGCCACGGGCGTCGGCAACGGGTCGGTGTACCGGATGATCCCGGCGGCGTTCCGGGTGGCGGGCGGCGCGCGCGACCTGGCGGCGACGGCGAAGGCCGCCGCCGGGTGCATCGGCATCGCGGGTGCGGTCGGCGCGTTCGGCGGGTTCCTCATCCCGCGCGGGTTCGCGCTGTCGACCTCGATGACGGGTTCGATCGTCGCCGCGCTGTGGGTGTTCGTCGGGGCGTACGTCGTGATGGCGGTCGTCACCTGGGCGGTCTACGCGCGGCGCGGCTCGCGGATGGCGGCGGCCCGCGTATGACGACGACGCCCGACGCCGCGGCGGTCGCGAGCCACTGCCCGTACTGCGCCCTGCAGTGCGGCATGGACCTCGCGCCCGCCGCGGCGGCGCCCGCCCGGTCGCTCCCGGTGACGGTGACGCCGCGCGCGTTCCCCACCAACGGTGGCGGCCTGTGCCAGAAGGGCTGGACCAGCGCCACGGTCCTGCGCGCCCCCGACCGTGTCACGACGCCCCTCGTCAGGGGCGCCGACGGCGTGCTGACCCCCGCCACCTGGGACGACGCGCTCGGGCTGGTCGCCGCCCGGGTGACGGCGATCCAGGCCGAGCACGGCCCCGCAGGCGTCGCCGTCTTCGGCGGCGGCGGCCTGACCAACGAGAAGGCGTACGCGCTGGGCAAGTTCGCGCGCACCGTGCTGCGGACCCCGTTGATCGACTACAACGGCCGGTTCTGCATGGCGTCGGCGGCCGCGGCGGGCAACCGGGCCTTCGGCGTGGACCGGGGGATGCCCTTCCCGGTGACCGACCTCGCGGGAGCGGACGCGATCGTGCTGCTCGGCTCCAACGTCGCCGAGACCATGCCCCCGTTCGTGCAGCACCTGGCGGGCGCGCGGGCAGCCGGCGGGCTCGTCGTCGTCGACCCGCGGCGCTCGGCCACGGCCCGGCTCGCGGACGACGCGCAGGGCGTGCACCTGCAGCCCGTGCCCGGCACCGACCTCGTGGTGCTGCTCGCCCTGCTGCACGTCGTCCTCGCCGAGGGGCTGGCCGACCGGGAGTACCTCGCGGCCCGCACCACCGGCTTCGACGACGTCGCGCGCTCGGTCGCGGCGTGGTGGCCCGAGCGGGCGGAGACCGTCTGCGGCGTGCCGGCCGAGGAGCTGCGGCACGTCGCCCGGCTGCTCGCGGCGGCGTCGCCGGGGCGCGGCGGCCGTGGGGCCTACCTGCTCACGGGCCGCGGCGTCGAGCAGTCCACGCAGGGCACTGCGACGGTGACGGCGGCGATCAACCTCGCGCTCGCGCTCGGCCTCGTGGGGCGCGTCGGGTCCGGCTACGGCTGCCTGACCGGGCAGGGCAACGGCCAGGGCGGCCGGGAGCACGGCCAGAAGTCCGACCAGCTCCCCGGCTACCGCAAGATCGACGACCCGGTCGCCCGCGCCCACGTCGCCGCGGTGTGGGGCGTGGCGCCCGAGACGCTGCCCGGGCCGGGCCGGCCCGCCGTGGCGCTGCTGCGCTCGCTCGGCACCCCGGGCGGGCCGCGCGCGCTGTTCGTCCACGGCTCGAACGTCGTGGTCTCCGCGCCGGACGCCGACCGGGTGCGCGAGCGGCTGGCCGCGCTCGACCTCCTCGTGGTGTGCGACACCGTGCCGTCCGAGACGGCGCTGCTGGCCGACGTCGTCCTCCCCGTCACCCAGTGGGCGGAGGAGGAGGGCACGATGACGAACCTCGAGGGGCGCGTGATCCGGCGGCGGCAGGCCACCACGGCGCCGGGCGAGGCGCGGTCCGAGCTGTGGATCCTGGCCGAGCTGGCGCGCCGGCTCGGCTCGACGGTCCACCTCGGCACCGACCCGGCCGAGGTCTTCGACGAGCTCGCCCGGGCCTCGGCGGGCGGCCCCGCCGACTACTCCGGCCTGAGCCACGCCCGCCTGGACGCCGCCGAGCGGGCGGGGCAGGCCGGGCTGTACTGGCCGTGCCCGGCACCCGACGGCGGGGAGGGCGAGCACCCCGGCACGCCGCGGATGTTCCTGGACGGCTTCGGGACGCCGGACGGCCGGGCGCGCGCGGTCGTGGTGGACCACGTCGGCCCCAGCGACGACGTGCGCGCGGACGCCCCCACCTACCTCGTGACCGGCCGGGTGCTGCAGCACTACCAGTCCGGCGCCCAGACGCACCGCGTCCCCGAGCTGGAACGGCTCGTGCCGGAGCCCTACGTGGAGCTGCACCCCCAGCTGGGCCTGCGGGTCGGTGTCGCCGACGGGGCGCGGGCGTGCCTGACGTCGGCGCGCGGCACCGTCGAGGCCACCGCCCGCTGGACCGACGCCGTGCGCCCGGACACCGTCTTCATGCCCTTCCACTGGAGCGGCGCGGGCAGCGTCAACCGCATCACGACCGACGCGGTCGACCCCGTCTCCGCCATGCCGGAGTTCAAGGTCTGCGCCGTGGAGGTCACGCCCGCCCCGGGCGTCCCGGAGCCCACCGGTCGCGACGCCTCGCGCTCGCACGAGTCGCAGGAGGTTCCCGCATGAACCCGTCCGACACCTCGCTGCGGGTGCCGCAGCGCGTCGTGGTCGTCGGCCTCGGCATGGTCGGCGCCCGGCTCGCGGACGAGCTCGCACGCCGGGACGTCGACGAGGCGCTCGACGTCACCGTCCTCGGCGCCGAGCCCTACGAGCCGTACAACCGCGTGCTGCTGTCCGACGTCGTCGCGGGACGCACCGACGTCGCCGCGATCGCGATGCCGCTGCCCGACGTCGCCCGCACCACGGTCCGCCGCGACCTCGCGGCGGTGGCCGTGGACCGCCGCGCCCGGGTGGTGCTCACCGCGGACGGCGCCCGGCACCCCTACGACGTGCTGGTCCTGGCCACCGGGTCCGCGCCGCGGGTGCCGTCCGTCGCGGGCCTCGCGGCGGCGGGAGGCGGGATGCCGGCCGGGGTGCACGCGCTGCGCACGCTGGACGACGCCCGCGAGATCGTCGCCGCCACCGTCAACGCCCCACGCGCCGTGGTCGTGGGCGGGGGCGTCCTCGGCGTCGAGGCGGCGCACGGGCTCGCGGGGCGCGGGCTCCTGGTCACCCTCGTGCACCCGGGGGCGTCGCCGATGGAGCGCCAGCTCGACGTCGAGGCCGGCGCCGTGCTGGCGGACGGGCTCGAGGCGGCTGGGGTCACGGTGCGCACGAGGGTGCGGCCGAGCGAGGCGCTCGTCGTCGGCGGGCACGTCGTCGGCGTGCGGCTGGCCGGGGACGTGCGCGAGCCCGGGGAGGTGGTCGCCGCCGGCCTCGTCGTGCTGGCCTGCGGCACCGTGCCCGAGACCGGCCTCGCCGCAGACGCGGGGCTCGCCGTCGACCACGGCATCGTCGTCGGCCCCGACCTGGCGAGCGTCAGCGACCCGCGGATCTTCGCCGTCGGCGACTGCGCCCAGCCGCCCGAGGGCTCCCGTGGCCTGGTCGCTGAGGGCTGGGACCAGGCGCGTCGCCTCGCCGAGCACCTCGTGGCCCGGGCGGCGGCGTCGTCCCCGGCCCCGGTGGTGGCGGCGCGCGCGCCGGCTCCTGCGCCGCGCGAGCACCTGCGGCTGCCTCTCGACGGCACCCAGCCGTCGATGGCGGTGCGGCTCGGTGCGCTGCTGTCCTCGCGGGCCGCCACGGACCGCGGCATCGAGACGCGCGGCACCGACGTCGTGAAGGTCAAGGCGGGCCCGCTGAGCGTGGTGTCGATGGGGGTGTCCGGGACGCGGCGCGACCACCGGCCCGGGCAGCGGACGGTCCGCCTGGCCGACCCCGTGGCCGGCCGCTACGTCGAGGCCGTCGTCGCGGACGGCGTCCTGGTCGGGGCGACGTGCGTCGGCGACGCCCGGGTGGCCGCCGACCTGACCGCGGCGTACACGCGTCGCACCCCGGTGCCGGCCGACCCGGCCTACCTGCTGCTCACCCCCGTCATGGGAGCGCCGGCGCCCGCGACCAGCCCGGAGCACATGCCCGACGACGCGACCGTCTGCCGGTGCAACGGCGTCACGAAGCACGACATCGCGTCGTGCGTCGCCGACGGCGCGGAGACGGTCGACGACGTCGCCCGCGCGACCCGCGCCACCACCGGTTGCGGCAGCTGCAAGGACGCCGTGTGCGGGCTGGTGGACTGGCTGGCGGCGGTGCAACGTGTCTCGGTGGCGACCTGACCCGCGTTGTCCACAGGTCCCGACCGAGGCTCTAGAACACGTGTTCGAACGTCGCTAGGCTGGGGTGATGACGACGCGCCGACCCGCAGCAGCCTCGCGGCTGGATGTTGCGCTGGATGCTGCGCTGGATCGCGCGGCAGACGAGCAGGTCGCGGTGAACGCGGCGGCGGGTCGGCGCACGGTCGCGCTGGCCGAGGTGCTCGCCTCGACGCACGAGGGAGCGATGCTGGACCTCGAGGTGGAGCGGGTGGTCTCGGCGTCGGAGGAGCGTCGGGGTTCGGTCGCGCACCGGGCTCTGGTGGCAGAGGTGGCGTGCTCGCTGGGGGTGAGCGAGCACGTCGCGCAGGGGTGGCTCGCCGATGCGGACGTCCTGGCGGTCAAGGCGACGGCGACGTTGGACGCGCTGTGCGCGGGGGCGATCTCGTACCAGCACGCGGCCAGGCTGGCGGACGCGGTCGCGGACCTGCCTGCTGCGGCAGCCGCTCAGGTGGAGCGGGCGGTGCTGGGCCGAGCACCGGGTATGACGGCGGCCCGGTTCCGCGTGCTGGCCCGCGCCACGCGCGACCGGCTGCACCCGGTTCCTGCCGAGGTGCGGCGGGAGGCCGCGCAGCTCAAGGCCGACGTGTGGGTGGACGACGGCGCCGACGGGATGTCCTGGCTGGCCGCGCACCTGCCCACCCCGGTAGCCCGCGCCGTGCACGACCGCCTGACCTGCACCGCCACGCGAGCGAAGGGGGCTGGCGACCCGCGCGGGGTCGGGCAGCTGCGCGCCGCCACGTTGACCGCGCTCGTGCTCGACGGCAGCGACATGAGCGGCTCGCACCACGCGGGCGACCCGGGTGGCCCGCCAGGCCGGGACCCTGCTCCCCGGCACGCACCATCGGTCAACCCGGGCCCGCCACCTGACCTGTCACCTGACCTGCCACCTGCCCTGCCACCCGACCCGTTGGCCGTCCTGGCCCGCACCGTCCGGCCGGTGGTCCACGTGACCGTGCCGGTCAGCACCTTGACCGGTGCGGGCGAGGGATCAGGCCTGCTGGACGGCACGACCCCGATCGACGCGGAGACGGCACGCCACCTCGTCGCGCGCGCCCCCACTCTGCGGCGGGTGCTGACGGACCCGGTCACCGGGGCGATGCTCACCGTGGACCGGCGCAGCTACGTCGTGCCCGCCGAACTGCGCGCCTTCCTCACCCAGCGCGACCTGACCTGCCGCTTCCCCGGCTGCCGCGTGCCCGCACGCCGCTGCGACATCGACCACACCACCGCATGGGCAGACGGCGGGGCCACCGACGCGGGCAACCTCGCCTCGCTGTGCCGCAAGCACCACACCCTCAAGCACGAGTCCCGCTGGCACGTCGAACAGCTCGGGGCCGGCGTCCTGGCCTGGACCTCACCCCGCGGCCGCACGTACCTCACCAGCCCTGGCACCGCCGACCACACCCTGGTCCAGCTCGACGCCTGGGCCACCGAGGCCGACCACCTCGCCCACCAGGCCTCGCTCGAACCTCCCACCGACGAGCGACCACACGAGGCCGCCACGACGAGTGGCGCGATACCAGTCGAACCCGCCACCCACGCCGAAGGTGACGACGGCGACCCCACGTTCTGATCGGAGGGGCGGCCGGTGACGCGTCAGGTGCCCAGGTCGTGCGGCAGCGCCGGGACGGCCCTGGCGTCCTCCGGCGCCCATGAAGGAGAGGGTCTCGACGGGCAGCCGCGGGACGACGAGGGCCCCGCCGGCCGGGTCCACTCGAGCGTGTAGCGGAAGAACAGGCGCTGCCGGTACCGCGCGCCCGGCAGCACGCGTCGGGCGGTCTCGCGGACCTCGCCGTACGTCTCGTCCGCCGTGCGCACGGGCATGAGCGGGCCGTCGTCGTCGGCGTCGGGCGCGGCCCGGCCGGGTCGCGCGTGCCTGATCATGCCGACGAGGGGGTTGGTGAACGCCGAGAGGAGGTCGACGGCGAGGTCGCGCCGGGCGCCGAGGCGCGCGAGCCCGACGACGAGCAGCCGCCCGCCAGGCGCCAGGACACCGGCGGCGTGCCGCAGGGCGGGCTAGAGGTCCATGTGGTGCAGCGACGCGACCATCGTCACGACGTCGAACGAGCCGTCGGCGGGGACGTCCTCGAACCGCCCGTGCCGCACGCTCACGCCCGGGTCGTCCGCGAACCTCGCGGCGCTCGCCTCGGCCATCGCGGCGTCCGCGTCGATCCCGACGACGGTGGCCCCGGCGCGGCGCAGCCGATCGATCAGCGTGCCCGTGCCGCAGCCGACATCGAGCGCGCGGCGCCTGCGGCGCGGCAGCCGTCGCAGGATCCACCCGTGGAAGTGGTCGTTGTGGTTCCACGGGTACCGGGCGTTGAGGCGGCCGAGCCAGCGGGCGACGGCGCGGACCTGAGGGTTCACCGTGGTGCGCGGGTCGAGCTGCGTCGTCGGGCTCGTCGTCGGGCTCGTCGTCGGGCTCGTCGTCGGCTCCGTCGTCGGCATGGACAGCGAGGGTAGCGTCACGACCGTGCCGAACCTCGTCCTGCTGTGCGGGCCCGCCGGCGCGGGCAAGTCCACGCACGCGCGCCGTTACGCCGCGGACGGCTACGCCGTCGCCTCCGTCGACGAGCTGGCGTGGGAGGCGGGGCACGGCGCGGTGCACCCGCTGCCGGACGACGTGGCGCGCGGGGTGGCGGACGCGCTGCGCGCGCAGGTCGAGAGCCTGCTGGCGGCCGGCCGGGACGTCGTCGTGGACTCGTCGTTCTGGTCTCGCGCGTCGCGCGAGGAGTACCGGGCGCTCGGCGCGGCACACGGCGCCGAGGCTCTGGTCGTCCTCGTCGACACCCCGCGCGACGTCGCCCTCGCGCGCGTCGCCGCGCGGGCCGCCGAGCACCCGCACGACGTCGTCCTGGCCCCCGAGGTGGCGGCGGCGTACCACGACGGCTTCGAGGTCCCGACGTCGGACGAAGGCCTGCTGGAGGTTGTCCCGGGCAGCTGACGACTCCACCGAGGAACGCAGGTGCGGGCGTCCTCTCGCGCGGCATGTTTCGCGCGTGAGGCAGATGTTCCCGTGAGGTAACCGCTGCCTGACGACGGCGACACGGCGGCTTCCTAGCGTCAGGGCATGAGCAGCGAGCAGCCCCCCAGCACGCCGCGGCAGGACAGCCGGCGGCACGTGGTCGTCGTCGGCGGCGGCATGGTCGCCCACCGGTTCGTCGAGGCGCTGCGCGCCCGTGACGACGCGGGCGCGTGGCGCGTCAGCGTCTTCGCCGAGGAGCCGCGCAAGCCGTACGACCGCGTGGGCCTCACCCGGTACTTCGAGGTCCGCGACGCCGAGGAGCTCGCGCTCGGCGACCCCGCCCTGTGGGACGACCCGCTCGTCGAGCTGCACCGCGACTGCGCGGTGACGACGATCGACCGCGCGGCCCGGACCGTCACCGACCGCCTGGGCCGGGTGCACGCCTACGACGAGCTCGTGCTCGCCACGGGCTCGAGCGCCGCGATGCCCCCGATCGACGGCAACGACCTGCCCGGCGTGTTCGTGTACCGCACCATTGACGACGTCGCGGCGCTGCGCGGCTGGGTCGAGGCCAAGCGCGAGGCGGGCCGCGTCGAGACGCGCGGCGGCACGGTCGAGCGCCCCGTGCGCGGCGCCGTCGTCGGCGGCGGGCTGCTCGGCCTGGAGGCCGCGGGCGCGCTCAAGGCGCTCGGAGCGCAGGCGACCGTGATCCAGTTCGGCACGCACCTCATGGACGTGCAGATCGACCTGGGCGGCGGGCACGCGCTCAAGCGGCTCATCAACGACAAGGGCATCTCGGTCCGCACGGACACCGCGACCAAGGCGATTCGCCCGCACCGCCGCACCGGGCACGTGGGACGGATGGACTTCGCCGACGGCGGCCGCCTCGACGTGGACGTCGTCGTGATGGCCACGGGCGTGCGGCCGCGCGACGAGCTGGCCCGGGCGGCCGGGCTGGAGGTCGGCGAGCGCGGCGGCGCCGTCGTCGACCTGAGCTGCCGCACCGCGGACGAGCACGTGTGGGCGATCGGCGAGGTCGCGTGCATCGAGGGCCGGTGCCTCGGACTGGTGGCGCCCGGCAACACGATGGCGGAGGTGGTGGCCGACCGGCTGCTCGGCGGGGAGGCGACCTTCCCCGGGGCGGACACCGCCACCAAGCTCAAGCTGTCCGGGGTTGACGTCGCGAGCTTCGGTGACGCGCACGGCCGCAGCGAGAAGTCCGTCGAGATCGTGTGGGCCGACCCGCTGGCCGGCGTCTACAAGAAGCTCGTCATGGCCGACGACGCGCGCACCCTGCTGGGCGGCGTGTTCGTCGGGGACGCGGCGCCGTACGCGTCGCTGCGGCCGATGCTGGGCGCCGAGCTCCCGGGCGACCCGTCGGCGTTCCTGCTGCCGGAGGGCACCGGCGGTGCCCCGGCGCTCGAGCTCCCCGACGAGGCGAACGTCTGCTCCTGCAACAACGTGTCGGCGGGTGCGATCCGCGCCGCCGTGACCGAGCACGCCTGCACGGACGTCGCCGGCGTCAAGGCGTGCACCCGCGCCGGCACCACGTGCGGCGCCTGCCTGCCGCTGGTCACCAAGCTGACGAAGACGGAGCTGACCAAGGCCGGCGTCGAGGTGAGCAACGCGCTGTGCGAGCACTTCGACCTCTCCCGCGCACAGCTGTTCGACGCGGTCCGGGTGGCCGACCTGCACACCTTCAGCGCCATCATCGACCGGTTCGGGCGGGTGCCCGAGGGCGCCAGCGACGCCGGCCGCGGGTGCGACATCTGCCGGCCGACGGTCGCGTCGATCCTGGCCAGCCTCGGCAACGGGCACATCCTCGCGGGGGAGCAGGCCGCGCTCCAGGACACGAACGACCACATGCTCGCCAACATGCAGAAGGACGGCACGTACTCCGTCGTCCCGCGCATGCCGGGGGGCGAGGTCACGCCCGAGGGCCTCATCGTCGTTGGGCAGGTCGCCCAGGACTTCGGGCTCTACACGAAGATCACCGGCGGGCAGCGGATCGACATGTTCGGCGCCCGCGTGGAGCAGCTGCCCGAGATCTGGCGGCGGCTCGTGGACGCCGGGTTCGAGTCCGGGCACGCGTACGGCAAGTCGCTGCGCACCGTGAAGTCGTGCGTCGGGTCCACGTGGTGCCGGTTCGGCGTGCAGGACTCGGTGGGCATGGCCGTCGAGCTCGAGCTGCGGTACCGCGGCCTGCGCTCGCCGCACAAGCTCAAGCTCGGCGTCTCCGGCTGCGCCCGCGAGTGCGCCGAGGCGCGCGGCAAGGACGTCGGCGTCATCGCCACCGACAAGGGCTGGAACGTGTACGTGGGCGGCAACGGCGGGCAGACGCCCAAGCACGCGCAGCTGCTCGCGGAGGACCTCACGTCCGCGGAGCTGATCCGCACCATCGACCGCTTCCTCATGCTGTACATCCGCACGGCCGACCGGCTCCAGCGCACCGCCCCCTGGGTCGAGGAGTACGAGGGCGGCCTCGACGCGATCCGCGCGGTCGTGATCGAGGATTCCCTCGGCCTCGGCGCCGACCTCGACGCCGCGATGGCACAGCACGTCGAGGGGTATGAGGACGAGTGGAAGGCCGTCCTGGAGGACCCGGAGAAGCTGGCGCGGTTCGGTTCCTTCGTCAACGCCCCGACGACGCCCGACCCGGCGCTCGCCTACGTGCCCGAGCGCGGGCAGAAGCGGCCCGCCACCGCCGACGAGATCGCGGCGGGGGAGGCCGGACCGGTCGACCCCGGGCTCGTCTCCGCCCTCACCAGCCCCGTCCTCGTCGCCGGCCCCACCCTGGAGGTGCGCGCATGACCACCCTGCCGATCACGACCGAGCCCGCGACCACCGACGGCCCCGGCTGGACCGCCGTCTGCCCGCTGGACGCGCTGGTCCCCGAGCGCGGCGCCGCCGCCCTGGTCACCGGGTCCGACGGCGCGGAGCGGCAGGTGGCGCTGTTCCGCCTCGTCGACGGGACGGTCTGCGCCGTCCAGCAGCTCGACCCGTACTCCGGCGCGAACGTCATGGCGCGCGGTCTCGTCGGCACACGCCGCGGCACACCCACGGTGGCGTCGCCGGTGTACAAGCAGGTCTTCGAGCTGCACACCGGTCGCTGCCTGGACGCGGCGGGCAAGGAGCCGCGCGCGGGGCTCGCGGGCGACCTCGCGTCGTACCCGGTCGCCGTCCGCGACGGCGTGGTCCACGTGGGGATCGGATGACGACGCCCCGGGCCGCCGGCGTCGGGCGCGTCACCCTCGTGGGCGCCGGCCCAGGCGCTGCGGACCTGCTCACCTACCGGGCCTGGCGGGCGCTGGCCGCGGCCGACGTCGTCGTCACGGACCGCCTCGTGCCGCGCGAGGTGCTCGACGACCTGGACCCACGCGTCGAGGTCGTCGACGTCGGCAAGACGCCGCGGCGGCACACGCTGCCGCAGGCGGAGATCGACGCGCTGCTCGTGGCGCGGGCGCTGGCCGGCGCGCACGTCGTGCGGCTCAAGGGCGGCGACCCGTTCGTCTTCGGGCGGGGCGGCGAGGAGGTCGCGGCGTGCCGCGCCGCCGGGGTGCCGGTCGAGGTGGTGCCCGGGGTGTCGTCGGCGCTCGCCGTGCCCGCGCTCGCCGGCGTCCCCCTCACGCACCGCGGGACGACGACGGCGTTCCACGTCGTCACCGGGCACACGCGCGACGGCGAGGCACACCTCGACGACGTGTCGGTCGCGTGCGTGACCTCCCGCGCCGCGACGCTCGTCGTGCTCATGGGCGTGGCAGCCCTCCCCGGGATCGTGGCCCGCCTGCTGGACGCCGGCGCTGCACCGGGTACCCCCGTCGCTATCGTGGAGCGAGGTTCGCTGCCCGACCAGCGGGTCACGCGTGTCGCCCTCGACCTGGCCGCCAAGCGTGCCGAGGAGGTCGGGGTCCGCGCGCCGGCCGTGGTCGTGATCGGCGACGTGGCGGACGAGAAGCTGCTGGAGGTCGCGCGTGACGCAGGAGCCGCAGGACGGGTCGGTGGCTGAGGACGCCGAGCAGCACAGGCCCCGGCCCGCGCTGGGCCAGGTGATGGCGGGCTGCACGGTGCTCGTCACCGCCGACCGGAGGTCGGGCGAGCTGGCCGCCGCGCTCGAGCGTCGCGGCGCCGCCGTCCGGCACGCCCCCGCGCTGAGCATGGTGCCGCACGTGGACGACGACTCCCTGATCGCCGCCACGCGGGCCCTCGTCGCCGATCCGCCGGACGTGGTCGTCGCGACCACCGGTGTCGGCTTCCGCGCCTGGATCGAGGCCGCCGACGCCCACGGCCTGGCCGACGACCTCCTCGCCGTCCTCGGCCGTTCGCGCCTCGTCGCGCGCGGCCCCAAGGCGCGCGGTGCCATCCAGGCGGCAGGGCTGCAGGCCGACTGGGTGGCGGAGTCGGAGACGTCGGCCGAGGTCGCCGAGGTGCTGCTCAGCGAGGGCGTGAGCGGGCTGCACGTCGCCATCCAGCACCACGGGGCCGGCGCGGACGGCCTCGACGCCGTCTTCGAGAAGGCGGGCGGCCGGGTCTCCGCGCTGGTCGTGTACCGCTGGGGCCCGCCGCCGGACCCCGGCGCCGTCGAGTCCTCGGTCCGGGCCGCCGCGGCCGGTGAGATCGACGCGGTGGCGTTCACGTCCGCGCCCGGCGCGGAGGCGTGGTTGCGCGCGGTGGAGGCACAGGGGCTGCGCGACGAGGTCGTGGCCCGGTTCGCCGACGGGTCGATGGTCGCCGCTGCCGTCGGGCCGGTCACCGCGCGACCCCTCGAGTCACGCGGGATCCCGACGCTCCAGCCCGAGCGTGGCCGCCTCGGCGCCCTCGTGCGGTCGATCGTGGGGCACTACGAGCACCTGGAGTCCGTCGCGCTCGCCACCGTCGCCGGACCGCTCGTCATCCGCGCCCGCGTCGCCGTCCTGGACCAGCAGGTGCTGCCGCTGTCGCCCACGGGGGTCGAGGTGCTGCGGCTCCTCGCGTCCGCGGGCGGCGACGTCGTGCCGCGCGAGCGCGTGCTCGACGTCCTGCCCGGCACCTCCCGCGACCCCCACGCCGTCGAGGTGACCGTCGCGCGGCTGCGCGAGGCTGCCGGGCGCCGTGACCTCATCAAGACGGTCGTGAAGCGCGGGTACCGGCTGGAGCTCGCGCCCCCGGCGTAGGCGCTGACCGGGGTCGACGGGCAGGTCTCTCCGTGGTGGATCAGCCGCGGCGCTGGTTACTCTCTTTCGGGGCGGTAGAGGGCGAGAACTGGTGACTGACCTGCGGGGGGACCGGGCATGAACTTGGGCAGGGGCCTGAGCGTGAGCCTGGACGTGCGGTCGCGCGTCGGTCATCACACGAACGACCCGAACGCTCCCGCGCCGCATTTCCACGCCGGACAGCCGAAGAGCGACCCGTCGAGAGACGGCGTGAACTTCGGGTGGGGGACGGACCCCGAGCGTTACCAACAGATCGGTGGGAAGCACCACTACTACTACCCGGAAGGTTAGGTCCGTGACCGACCCCTACGAGATTGTTCGACGTGCCGGATTCGAGGTTCTCGGAACGGAGGGCACCGTCGACGAGGTGCGTGACGTCTGGCGGGAATTCTCGTCAGCCTCGGCGGTCCCGACCGTCCGCATCGCCGACGACGATCCCGATCCGTCGGCTGTCGACACCGCGTGGACTCGGGTCGTCACCTCGACCGGTCTGCTGTCGTCGGCGGGCGAGTTCCTCCTCAGCGTCAGCGCGACCGGTACTCACGACGCGGCGTGGCTTCGTGTGCGGGCCGGCGCTGACGCCCGTGTTCTCGATCTCGGGCCCTACACCGGCGAACCGGACTTCGTCGCTACGAACATGGGCCGGGAAGTATCGGTCGCGGTCACGTCCGAGGAGGACGAGACGTGGATCCTCGTCTCCGTTCGTCAGGGAGAGGACTGAACGCCCCGCGTGCGGGTGTCGCGATCAGAACAGCACGCTGACGTGACGGCTCCACACGACGATCGCCCCAGCAGCCTGCTCGATCCGACGAGATCGCGTCCCTGTCCTGAGCGCTGTTCGAATGGCGCGGCCCCGCTCATGCCAGCGACCTCCTCGCGCAAGGGATCGAGTTCGCCGACGGTCGCACGCTGGTGCAGCGGTGCGCCGCGCTCGGTGCGGACCTGAAGCAGGATGCCCCCCTCGGGACGCCGTCCTGACCACCCGGCCGCGCGCGGGGTACCGGCGCGTCACCCGAGGTAGACGTCCACCTCCGCCGCCTTGACGGACAGCCACACCGGCGTGCCGGGGACGAGGGCGAGCTCGGCGGCGGCCTGCGGCGTGACGTCGGCGGCGAGGTGGTCGGTGCGCACGCGCACGAGGTCGCCACGCGGCTCCAGGGAGGTCACGGTGCCGCGGAAGGTGTTGCGCGGCGAGCCGTGCCGCTCCTCGAGGTAGACGGAGACGGCGGCGGGGCGGAAGACGGCGATCGTCGGTGCGCCCGGGACCAGCGCATCTCCCGGCGTGCGGCCGTGCGCCACCTCGCCCGCGGGCGTGCGGACGCCGTCGCCGGTCCACGTCCCGGTGAGCAGGTTCAGCCCGGCGATCCGCGCCGCGAAGGCGCTGCGTGGCCGGCTCAGCACCTGCGTCGTCGGGCCGCGCTCGGCGACACGTCCGTCCTCGATCACCGCGACCTCGTCGGCGAGCAGCAGGGCGTCCAGCACGTCGTGGGTGGTGAGGACCGCCGTCCGCCCGGCGAGGAGCCGCTGGAGCGCCTGCCGCAGCTCGGGCGTGACGTCCACGTCGAGGGCCGCCATGGGCTCGTCGAGCAGCAGCACCCGCGGCTCGGCCGCGAGCGCGCGGGCGACGGCCACCCGCTGCGCCTGCCCGCCCGAGAGGGTCGACGGCGGGCGGTCGGCCAGGTGCGCGAGGCCGACCTGCTCCAGCCACCGGCCCGCGGCGGCGTCGGCGTCGCGACGTCGCACGCCTCGGGAGCGTGGGCCGAACGCGACGTTCTGCCGCACGGACAGGTGCGGGAACAGCAGGGCCTCCTGCGCGAGCAGCGCGACCTGGCGTGCGTGCGGGGGTACCCACGTGCGGGTGCGGCCGCCCTGGGCGCGCACCAGCGGGCGTCCGTCCAGGGTGACGTGCCCGTCGTGCGGGCACAGCGTCCCGGCGACGAGCCCGAGCGCGGTGGACTTCCCCGCGCCGTTCGGGCCGAGCAGGGCGAGGGTGCGGCCCTCGGCCACGTCGAGCTGCACGTCGAACCCGCGGTCGGGCAGCGTGGCGGCGAGGGTGAGCGTCACCGGACACCCCGCTCGCGTCGCGTGGCGGCGATGACGAGGACGGCGACGACGACGAGCAGCAGCGACAGCGCGACCGCGGCGTCCGGGTCGGTCTCGCGCTGCAGGTAGATCTCCAGCGGCAGGGTGCGCGTGACGCCCTGGAGGCTGCCGGCGAACGTGATCGTGGCGCCGAACTCGCCGAGGGCCCGGGCGAACGAGAGCACCGCCCCCGACAGCAGGCCCGGCCACGCCAGGGGGAGGGTCACGCGGCGCAGCACCGTCGTCGGGCGGGCGCCGAGGGACGCCGCGACCGCCTCGTACCGGGCGCCTCCCGTGCGCAGCGCGCCCTCCAGGCTCGTGACCAGGAAGGGCAGCGCGACGAACGTCTGCGCGAGCACCACCGCGGTGGTCGAGAACGCGATCTGCAGGCCGGCCACCTGGAGCGTCTCGCCCAGCAGCCCGCGGCGCCCGAACGTGTAGAGCAGGGCGATGCCGCCCACCACGGGCGGCAGCACCAGCGGCACCATCACCAGCGAGCGGAGCAGGTCGATCCCGGGGAAGCGGCAGCGCGCCAGCACCAGCGCCATCGGGACCCCGAGCACGAGGCACACGGCGGTGCTCGCGGCGGACGTCTGCAGGCTCAGCACCAGCGCCGCCCGCGCCGACTCGCTCGTGATCAGCGACCAGTAGCCCGACCAGTCCACCCGCGTGGCCATCGCGACCAGCGGGAGCACCACGAACAGGCCGCCCAGCGCGGCGGGCACGAAGGCCCAGCGCGGCAGGCCGACGGCGGTCTCGGGGCGGCGGGTGCGCGGGGCGCGGGTGGTCGGCATGACCGTCAGGGCGCGGCGAAGCCGTAGCCGGCCAGGGTCTGCTGCCCGTCGTCGGAGAGCACGAGGTCGACGAAGTCGTGCGCGAGCCGCGCCTGGTCCGTGTCGGCCACCGGGGCGATCGGGTAGGTGTTCACGGCGCTGGACGACTCCGGGAGCTCGACACCCTCGACGTCGTCACCCGCGGCGGCGACGTCGGTGACGTAGACGAGCCCGGCGTCCGCCTCGCCCGCGATCACCTTGCCGAGCACGTCGGTGACGCTCTGCTCCTCGCTGACCGGCCGCAGGTCGAGGCCCGCGGCGTCGGCGACCTTCGCGGACGCGGCCCCGCAGGGCACCGCGGGTGCGCACAGCACGAGCTTCACGTCCGGGTCCGCGAGGTCGGCGAGGTCCTCGACGCCGGCTGGGTTGCCCGGCGGCACGGCGATCTCCAGGGTGTTGGTGGCGAAGTCCCGGGGCTCGCTCACGAGGTCGTCGGCCGCCAGCTTGTCCATGTTCGCCGTGTCGGCGGACGCGAACACGTCCGCCGGTGCCCCCTGCTGGATCTGGGCGACCAGGTCGGACGACCCGGCGAAGCTGAGCTGCACGTCCACGCCGTCGTGCGTGGCCTCGAACTGCTCGGCGAGGTCCTCGAAGGAGGCCTTGAGCGACGCCGCGGCGAACACGGTGAGCGTCGTCGTTCCGCCGCCCGGCGCCGCTGCCTCGTCGTCCCCGGGCTGGGCGCCGCAGCCTGCGAGCGCCGCCACCGCTGCCGCCGTCGACAGGATCGCGACCCCGGCCGCTGCGGGCCGGCGCAGGCTGATCGCCCGTCCCGGGCCGGTCATGCTTCGGCCTCGATGACGACGGTCGTCGACTTGATGACCGCGACCGCGACGGAGCCGCGCTCCAGCCCGAGGTCGCGCACGGCCTCGCTGCTCATGAGCGACACCACGCGGAACGGGCCGCACTGCAGCTCGACCTGGGCCATCACCGTGTCCACCTGCAGGTCGGTGACGAGCCCGACGAAGCGGTTGCGCGCGGAGCTCTTCATGCCGCCCGGCAGCGCCGGCACGGTGGCGTGCTCGCGCGCCACCATGGCGACCTCGTAGCCGTCGACGACCTTGCGTCCCGACGCGTCCGTGGTGGAGCCGAGCAGGCCGCGGTCGATCCAGCGGCGCACGGTGTCGTCGCTGACGCCGAGATAGACGGAGGCTTCGGAGACTCGCATGTGCGGCACAGGACGCAGCATAGTCCCGCATCTGCGGGTGTGTTCGGGGAGACCATAGGCTGACGTCCGTGCAGGAGGACGGGATGCGCGCGCGGCGGTCCGTGGCCGACCACGCCGCGGCGGTGGCCGCGCTGGTCGAGCCCGCGCTGGCGGCGGCGCGCGAGCGGGACACGGTGCGGGTGGACGTCGCGACGCTGCTGGCGCAGACGGCGACGGCCGCCGCGCTGGCCCCCCGCGTGCTGGCGCGGGACGCCGTGGCGGCGGTCGCTCTGCCGGGCTTCGACAACGCGCAGATGGACGGCTACGCGGTGCGCTCGGCCGACCTCGCCGTCGCCGCGTCCGGCCCGGTGATCCTCCCGGTCGTGGCGCCCGTCCCCGCCGGGACGCAGCCGCCGCCCCTGGAGCCGGGCACCGCGGCCCCCGTGATGACCGGTGCGCCGGTCCCCGCCGGCGCCGACGCCGTCGTGAAGATCGAGGCCGCCGACCCGCCCCGCTTCCCGGACCCGGGGACGGCCGCCACGGTGCGGTTCGACGTCCCCGTGGCGCCCGGCACGTTCGTGCGGACCGCGGGGTCCGACGTCGCGCAGGGCGACGTGCTCCTGGCGGCCGGGACGCCGCTCGGCCCGCCACAGCTCGGCGCGCTCGTGGCGGCCGGCGTCCCGGCCGTCGACGTCGCGGCGCCCCCGCACGTCCTGCTCGTCTCCACCGGCTCGGAGCTCGCGCCCGCCGGCGCGACCCTCGGCCCCGCCCAGGTGCACGACGCCAACGGCGCCGCCCTCACCGCCGCGCTGGCGCAGGCCGGCGCGCGGGTCACCACGCGGGTCGTGCCGGACCGCCCCGACGCGCTGCTCCGCGTCCTCGCGGACGCCCCGCACGACGTCACCCTCGTCGTGACGACCGGCGGCGTGTCGGCGGGGGCGTACGAGGTGGTGCGCCAGACGCTCACCGGGGCCTGGTTCGGGCACGTCGCCGTCCAGCCGGGCGGGCCGCAGGGCCTCGGCACCGTCACCCTCGGAGAGTTGTCAGAGCCACGTGCGGGTATGCCCTCACCTGGTGCTGACAGCTCCGCGGGGGTGCAGGTGCCGCTCGTGGCCTTCCCGGGCAACCCGGTGAGCGCGTACGTGTCGTTCGAGCTGTTCCTGCGGCCGCTGCTGGCCGCCGCGACCGGCGCGACGCCCGCGCGCCGCCCCGCCGGCCGCGCGCCGCTCGCCGAACCCCTCGACTCGCCCCCGGCGCTGCACCAGGTCCGGCGCGGCGTGCTCGACGCCGAGGGCCGGGTCCGGATGAGCGGCGGCCCCGGCTCGCACCTGCTGACCCATCTCGCCGCCGCGACGATCCTCGTGCACGTGCCGCCCGGGGTCTCCCGCCTCGCGGCCGGTGACCCCGTCGACTACCAGGAGCTCCGTTGACCGACCCGACCACCCCGGACCAGGGCCTGTCCCACTACCGCGCCGACGGCGCGGCCCACATGGTCGACGTGTCCGCCAAGGACGTCACCCGGCGCGAGGCGACGGCGACCGCCGTCCTGCGCACGCGGCCGGACGTGGTCGCGCGCATCGCGACGGGCGACCTGCCCAAGGGGGAGGCGATCGCCACCGCCCGCATCGCGGGGATCCTCGGCGCCAAGCGCACGCCCGACCTCGTGCCCCTGTGCCACCCGCTGCCGATCTCCGGCGTCGAGATCGACGTCGTGCCGACCGCCGACGGCTCGGGCGCGGTCGAGATCGCCGCGACCGTGCGCACCACCGGTCGCACGGGCGTCGAGATGGAGGCGCTCACCGCCGTCACCGTCGCGGGGCTGACGCTCTACGACATGATCAAGGCGGTCGACAAGGCGGCCGTGCTCACGGACGTGCAGGTCGTGGCCAAGTCGGGCGGCAAGTCGGGCGACTGGACGCGCGCAGCCGCCACGCCGGACGGGGAGGGCGCATGAGCGGGACGCACGGGCACAGGCACGAGGGCGAGCACGGCGAGGCGCGGCCGGAGCGCCGCGTCGCCGTCGTCGTCGCGTCGGACCGCGCGGCGGCGGGGGAGTACGAGGACCGCTCCGGGCCCGCCGCGGTGGCCTGGTTCGAGGCGCGCGGCTGGCGCACGTCGCCTCCCGTCGTCGTGCCCGACGGCGAGCCGGTGCGCGAGGCGATCGCGGCGCTGCTCGCCGCGGCACCGCAGCAGACGCCGCACCTGGTCGTCACCAGCGGCGGCACCGGTCTCGGCCCGCGCGACCGCACGCCGGAGGCCACGCTCGCCGTCCTGGACCGTGAGGTCCCGGGCATCGCCGAGCTCGTCCGGGCGCGCTCGCTCGCCCCGGTCGACCCCGCGAAGCGCGCCGTGCCGGCGGCCGCCCTGTCCCGCGGCGTCGCAGGCGTGGCCGGCCGCACGCTGGTGGTGAACCTGCCCGGCTCCGTCGGCGGCGTGGTCGACGGCCTCGACGCGCTCGCCGACATCCTCCCGCACGCCGTCGACCAGCTCGCCGGTGGCGACCATCCCGTCCCCGCGGTCTCGGCGGCGACGGGTTCCGCGACGGTCTCCGCCACCCCCGCCGGCGACGGCGCCGGGCCCGACGCCGTGGTGCTGCGCGCGGACGTCGTCGACACCCCGCTCGACACGCTGGTCGCCGAGCTGAGCACGCTGGTGCGCGACGACGCGTGCGGCGCGGTCGCGACGTTCACCGGCTACGTGCGCGACCACGACGGTGCGGCAGGTCAGGAACGTCGCGTGGACCGCCTGCACTACGAGGCGCACCCGGACGCCGCCACGGTGCTGCGCGCCGTGGCCGAGCGCGTCGCGCGGCGGACGGCCGCGGCGACGGGTGACCGCGTGCGGGCCGCCGTCGTGCACCGGACCGGCGACCTCGCCGTCGGTGACGTCGCCGTCGTCGCGGCCGTCGCCGCGGGGCACCGGCAGGCCGCGTTCACCACGGCCTCGGACCTGGTCGAGGAGCTGAAGGCCGAGGTGCCGATCTGGAAGGAGCAGGGCTTCGACGACGGCACGTCCGAGTGGGTCGCGTCGCTGGGCTGACGCCGGGTCCTGGGCGTCACCTGCTGTTCACCTGAGGGACGGTGTCACGACGGCCGCGCGCCATCGGTGCTCCCTACGTTCGGGCAGGTCACCCCCTGTCCTGCACTGCACACCCTCAGGAGTGCCCGATGACGATCGCCCCCGAGTCGCGCCCGCTGCTGGAGCTCGCGGCCACGCCTCACAGCCCCCACTACGCGCGCGGCAAGCGCAGCGCCGTCACCTGCCGGCTCAAGTGCGCCGACGCGTGCTCGCACCCGGCACCGAACGAGTCCGCGAACGAGTACTTCCGCGACGTCGCCTCCCGGGCGCTGTCCCGGCGCGTCATGCTGGGCGGCCTGGCCGCCGCGGCCGCCACCGTCGTCGTCGGCGCCCAGGTGGCCGGGGCGCCGGGCGCGAGCGCCGCCACCGCCACGGGCCGTGGGGCCGGCAAGGGCCTCGCCTTCGGCGCGATCACCCCGCAGGACGCCGCGGTCGACGCCTTCGTCGTCCCGGACGGCTACGAGTGGTCGCCGATCATCCGCTGGGGCGACCCGATCCTGCCCGGCGGCCGCGCGTTCGACGCCGCGCACCAGACGCCGGAGCAGCAGGCCAAGCAGTTCGGCTACAACGTCGACTACCTGGACATCCTGCCGGCCGACCCCGACGACGTCCGCCCCGGGAAGACGCACCGCGGCAAGCGCGGCCTGCTGGTGAGCAACCACGAGTACACCAACGCGGGCATCATGTTCGACGCGTCGTACGACGCCGCCACCCGCCGCGCCATCGAGCGCGCCGCCTGGGGCATGTCCGTGGTCGAGGTGCGCCGCGACCGCGAGGGGTCGCCGTGGACGTACTCGCGGATCAGCCGCTTCAACCGCCGCATCACCGTGGACACCGAGTTCCGGGTCGACGGCCCGGCGGCCGGCTCCTACCTCCTCAAGACGGTCGAGGACCCGACGGGTACCCGCGTGCGCGGCACCCTCAACAACTGCGCGGGCGGCACGACTCCGTGGGGCACCGTCGTGTCCGGCGAGGAGAACTACAACGCGAACTTCCGCGTCAACGGCAAGGACCCGCGCGACGCGCGGTACGGCCTGAAGGACGCCGCGACCAGCTACGGGTGGGAGCTCGACGACCCGCGCTTCGACGGCCGCAACCCGGGCTACGAGTACGAGAGCCACCGCTTCGGCTGGGTCGTGGAGGTGGACCCGTACGAGCCCGACGAGGCGCCGGTGAAGCACACGGCGATGGGCCGGCTCAAGCACGAGGGCGCCAACGTCATCCTCTCGAAGCGCGGCCACGCGGTGGCGTACATGGGCGACGACGAGCGCTTCGACTACGTCTACAAGTTCGTCTCGAAGGACCGCTTCCGCTCCGGCAGCAGCCGCTGGGCGCGCCGTCACAACAAGACGCTGCTGTCCGAGGGCGACCTGTACGTGGCGCGGTTCACCGGCGACTCCCCGGTGTCCGAGATCGACGGCACGGGCGCGGTCCCGTCCGACGGCGGCTTCGACGGCACGGGCGAGTGGGTCCCGCTGGTCCAGGACGGGCAGTCCCGCGTGGCCGGCATGACGGTCGAGGAGGTGCTGGTCTTCACGCGCCTCGCCGCGGACGCCGTCGGCGCCACGAAGATGGACCGCCCCGAGGACGTGGAGCCCAACCCGCTCACCGGCCGCATCTACGTGGCGTGCACCAACAACTCCGACCGCGGCAAGGCGGGCAAGGAGGGCGCCACCGAGCCCAACCCCCGCACCACGAACCGCGACGGCCACGTGGTCGAGATCATCGAGGACCGCGGCGACCAGACGTCCACCACGTTCACCTGGAACCTGCTGCTCGTGGCGGGCGACCCGTCGGTGAACGGGTCGACGTACTTCTCGGGCTTCCCGGCCGACCAGGTCTCGCCGATCTCCTGCCCGGACAACCTCGCGTTCGACGCGGATGGCAACCTGTGGATCTCCACGGACGGCGCGCCGTCGACCATCCAGAAGTGCGACGGGCTGTTCAAGGTGACGCTGACCGGGCGCCAGCGCGGCCGGGTGGAGCAGTTCCTGTCCGTGCCGCGCGACGCGGAGACGTGCGGACCGGTGGTCGACTCGCGCGACCAGATGGTCTACGTCAACGTCCAGCACCCCGGCGAGGACGGCACCTTCGACGCGCCGAACTCTTACTTCCCGGACTACCTCGCCGAGGGCGAGGCCGCGCCGGCCGGTGCGTGGCGCGGCCCCCGCCCGGCCACGGTGCAGGTCTACCGCGCCGGCCGCGGCGAGCACCCGGGCCAGGGGAACGGGCACGGGAACGGCCACGGGAACGGTCACGGGAACGGCGGCGGGAAGGGGAGCGGCGGCTGGGACGGCCCGGGGCCGTTCCCGTGGCCGCGCCACCGCTGACGCTGACCGCCCCTGAGGCAACGAGCGTGCTGACTTGGTCCTCATTCCGCCCGAATGAGGACGAAGTCAGCACGCTCGTTGCCGTGCGGGACAGTTCGTAGACTGGGGGACCGTGACCACCCCCGAGGCGCCGGCCGGCGCCTACCTCGACCACGCCGCCACGACGCCCATGTCCCGCGCGGCGCTCGAGGCGTACGTCGCGGAGGCGGGCCGCACGGGCAACGCGAGCTCGCTCCACTCGGCAGGCCGGGCGGCGCGGCGGACGGTCGAGGAGTCGCGCGAGTCCGTGGGGGCGTCCCTCGGTGCGCGCCCCAGCGAGGTGATCTTCACCGCGGGCGGCACGGAGGCGGACAACCTCGCGATCAAGGGCATCTTCTGGGGCCGGCGCCGACAGGACCCGCGCCGCTGCCGGGTGCTCGTGTCCGCCGTCGAGCACCACGCCGTCCTGGACCCCGCGTTCTGGCTCGCCGGGCACGCGGGCGCGGAGATCGTGCTGCTGCCGGTGGACGGCGAGGGCCGCGTGGACCTCGTGGCGCTGCGCGCCGAGCTCGCCGAGCACGCGGACGAGGTCGCCCTCGTCTCGGTCATGTGGGCCAACAACGAGGTGGGCACCCTGCAGCCCGTGCGCGACGTCGTGCGGCTCGCGCACCAGCACGGGGTGCCGGTGCACACCGACGCCGTGCAGGCGGTGGGCCAGACGGAGGTCGACTTCGCGGCCTCGGGCGTGGACGCCATGACGGTCACGGGCCACAAGATCGGCGGCCCCCTGGGCGTCGGCGCGCTGCTGGCCCGCCGGGACCTGCCGCTGGAGGCGGTGGTGCACGGTGGCGGTCAGGAGCGCGGGGTGCGGTCCGGCACGCTCGACGTGCCGGCGATCCGCTCCTTCGCCGTCGCGCTGGCCGAGGCGGTCGAGCAGCGGCCGGAGCGCGCGGTGCGGCTCGCGGCGCTGCGCGACACGCTGGTCGCGGGTGTCCGCGCCGCCGACCCCGAGGCCGTGCTGCGCGGCCCCGACCCGGCGACCCCCGACGGGGCCGCGGCCCGCCTGCCCGGCAACGCCCACTTCACCTTCCCGGGCGCCGAGGGCGACTCGCTGCTGTACCTGCTGGACTCGGCCGGCGTGCAGGCCTCGACAGGCTCGGCCTGCCAGGCGGGCGTGCCGCAGCCGTCGCACGTGCTGCTCGCGATGGGTGTGCCGGAGCTGGAGGCGCGCGGCGCGCTGCGGTTCTCCCTCGGCGCGACGTCGACGCCCGACGACGTCGACCGGCTCGTCGCGGCGTTGCCCCAGGTGGTGCAGCGGGCCCGCGCGGCCGGGCTCGTCTCGGGCCCGGCGCCGGTGCGGGCGGGGGGTGCGGCATGAGGGTGCTGGCCGCCATGTCGGGCGGCGTGGACTCGGCCGTGGCCGCGGCGCTCGCCGTGGAGGCGGGGCACGACGTCGTCGGCGTGCACATGGCGCTGAGCCGCAACCGGGACCAGTTCCGCACGGGCTCGCGCGGCTGCTGCTCCATCGAGGACGCCGGCGACGCGCGCCGGGCCGCGGACGTGCTCGGCATCCCGTACTACGTGTGGGACCTCTCGGAGCGGTTCGAGGAGACGGTGGTCGCGGACTTCCTGGCCGAGTACGAGGCGGGTCGCACCCCCAACCCCTGCGTGCGCTGCAACGAGCACATCAAGTTCGAGGCACTCCTGGACAAGGCCACGGCCCTCGGCTTCGACGCCGTCGCCACCGGGCACTACGCCCTGGTCGTGACGCGCGAGGGGGCGGACGGGTCGGCGACCCGCGAGCTCCACCGCTCGCCCAACGACGAGAAGGACCAGTCGTACGTGCTGGCCGTCATGGGCCCCGACCGCCTGGCGCGCGCGATGTTCCCCCTCGGTGGGTTCGCGTCCAAGGCGGAGGTCCGGGCGGAGGCCGAGCGGCGCGGCCTGTCGGTGAGCGCGAAGCCGGACTCGTACGACATCTGCTTCGTCGCCGACGGCGACACCCCCGGCTTCCTGCGCGACCGGCTGGGCTCGCGACCGGGGGAGGTCGTCGACACGGCGGGGAACGTCGTGGGCGAGCACGACGGCGCGTACGCGTTCACCGTCGGGCAGCGCAGGGGCCTCGGCCTCGGCCGGCCGGCGGCCGACGGCCGCGCACGGTACGTGGTGGACGTGCAGACGTCGTCGAACACGGTGGTCGTCGGACCGGCCGAGCTGCTGAGCGTGGACCGGGTGTCCGCCGGCAAGGCGGTGTGGTTCACGACGCCCGTCGAGCACGCGGGGCCCGGCTGGCTCGACGACGTCGAGGTGCAGGTGCGCGCGCACGGCGCGCCGGTCCCTGCGCGCGTGCGGGCGACGACGGACGCCGACGGTGCCGCGTCGATCGACGTCGAGCTCACCGGCCGCCCGCTGCGGGGCGTGGCGGCAGGCCAGTCGCTGGTCGTCTACCGCGGGACGCGCGTGCTCGGGCAGGGCACCGTCGCACGCGCCTGGCGCGGCTGACCCGGCCGCCTCGCGACCCGGGTGCCGCGCGACCCGGGTGCCTCGGCGCCGTCCGGTCAGGCGCGCGCGAGCCGTTGGCGGTGCGCCTCGTACAGCACGATGGACGCCGCGTTGGACGCGTTGAGGGAGCTCGCGGAACCGGCCATCGGGATGGCGACCGTGACGTCGGCGGCCTCCCGCCACCCCTTCGACAGCCCGGCGGTCTCGTTGCCGACGGCCAGCAGCACCGGACCGGTGAGGTCGACGTCGGCGGGCGCGGCGTCGCCGTCCTCGTCGGTCGCGACGACGGTCACCGGCGTCCCCGCCGCGCGGTGCCGCCCCACCCACTCGAGGACCTCGTGGTGGGCGGCGGCGCGCACCACGGGCAGCGCGAACAGCGAGCCGGTCGACGCCCGCACCGACTTCGGGTCGTAGGGGTCGGCGGCGTGCCCGGTCACGACGAGCCCGTCGGCGCCGAACGCGTCGGCGGAGCGGACCACGGCGCCGACGTTGCCCGGCTGCGTGGGCCGGTCGAACACCACGCCGAGGAAGGACGGACCGACGGGGACGCGGTCCAGGTCGTCGGCCGGCATCGCGACGACGGCGAGCAGCTCGGAGGCGCCGGCGTCCTTCTCCGCGAGCTCCGCGAGCAGGTCGGGCGCCATCGCGATCGTCTCGGCGCCAGTGGCCTGCAGCAGGTCCTGCGCCCAGGACGACAGTCGCCGGTCCGTCTCGTGCAGCAGGGTGCGCACCTGCCAGCCGTGCTCCACGGCCATCGTGATCGGCCGCACGCCCTGCACCAGGAACTCCCCGGCGCGACCCCGCTTGGTGCGGTTCGTGAGCAACGTCTGCAGCTGCTGGAAACGGGCGTTGCGCACGGTGATCCGCATGCCCGCAGTCTCCCACGGCGCTCCGCCCGCGAGCGCCGCCGGGGGTCGGGTGCCTGGGCGGGTGCCTGGGCCGGATGCCCGGGCCGGATGCGCTCAGCGGCGCAGCTCGTGCTCCCACCACACCTGGTCGCGCGTCACCCAGTGCTCCTCCTCGAGCCCGTCGACCACGCGCACCAGGTGCATCTCGCGCACCGTGAAGCGCCGGTGCGACGGCGGCACGCCGAGGAAGAAGCCCGAGTGCAGGGCGCTGAACGCGACGTGCAGGGCCACCATGTCGCCCTCCGTCACGGCGTGCAGCACCTCGACGTGCTGCTCGTCGAAGGCGTCGTGGAACCACTGCATCGTGGCGACGAGGGCGTCGGGGCCGCCGTTGCAGCCCGGCAGCACGTCGTGGTTGCGGAAGCCGGGCGCGAGCTGGCGGCGCAGCACCGCCTCGGCGCCCGACGGCATCGCGTTCGCGTGCACGCGCGTGGCCACCGCGCGGGCCGCCGACGGCAGGTGGGCCGGGAGCGACGCGGGCAGCGGGGAGGCCGGGCCCGCGGGTGACGCGGGCGCCTGGTCGAGGATCACGGACATCGGGACTCCTTCGTCCGGCCGATACGGTGCTCCTGGTGAGCGCCGACGACGGCCGCTCCTGTCTTACGAGAGCAGCGAGCCGCCGCGGCGTGACGCGGCGGAGGAGGTGACGTGGTGGTGAAAAAACTGACGACTCCCGGGGCGGCCCTGTGACGGCCGTCTCCGGGCACGGCCCGTGGCCGGGCGGCGCGCGCGACGAGCTCGTGGCCCAGCAGACCGTGCTCGACGACCTGGCGTCCCTGCCGACGGGTGTCGACCCCGTGCCGTTCCTCGCCCAGCTCACCGGTCGCGGCCCGGGCGCGGACCCGGTCGGCCGCACGGCAGCCCTGCTCGCGGAGATGCCGGTCGAGCTCGGCCCGCACGGGTGGAAGCTCGCCGACCACCCCGGCGTCGACCTGCGACGTGCCGAGACGCTCCTGCGGGAGGACCTGTCCGCGCTCGCGGTGGCGGCGGTGGGGCACACCGGCCCGCTCGCGGTCGAGGTGGTCGGTCCGTGGACCCTCGCGGCGGAGCTCTGGTCGGCTCGCGGTGACCGTGTGCTCGCCGACGCCGGCGCCCGTCGTGACCTGTCGCTCGCGCTGGCGGAGGCGGTGCGCACCCACCTGGCGACCGTCCGGGTGCAGGTGCCCGGCGCGACGCCGGTCCTCCAGCTCACCGAGCCGCTGCTCGGCCAGGTGCACGCGGGCGTGCTGCCCAGCTTCTCCGGGTTCTCGCGCCTGCGCGCCGTGGCCGGGCCGGACGTCGTCGACGGCCTGCGGCCGGTCGTCGACGCCGCGCACGACGCCGGGGCGCGCGTCGTGGTGCACCTCGGGGGGACCTGGGTCGGGGTGCCGCCGGTGGCGCTCGCCGGGGCCGACGCCGTGGGGATCGCCCTCGCCGACCTGGGCCCCGGCGGCTGGAACGAGCGCGCCTGGGAGCTGCTCGCGCGCGCCACCGAGCGCGGCGTCGGTCTGTGGGCGGGGCTGCCGCCCGCGACCGTCTCGCAGTGCTCCGGCCCCCAGCTCGGGGAGCTCGTGCGGCTCGTCGCCGAGCCGTGGCGGCGCGTCGGGCTCCCCGCCGCGGGACTCGCCGACGTGACCCTCCTCGCCGCGCCGCGCCGCCGGCTGGAGCCCGTCGACACCCACCGCGCCGAGCTGGCCAACCTCGGCCGCGTGGCCGAGGCGCTCGGGGAGCGGGCGGAGGTCTGAGGAGGCCGGGACGGATCGGGGACGGATCCGAGGAGATCTCGCCGAGGCGCCCCGAGGGGTCCCGGCCGGCCCCCTCGACTGCGTAGGCTGAACCTCGGCGTCTGCCCGGTCCCGTCGGACCGTGAGCCGTCGTCGTACGACCTGCCCCCGACCTGCGAAGGACGCCCGTGACCAGCCTCCGAGCCGTGCTGTTCGACCTCGACGGCGTGCTCACCCCGACCGCCGAGGTGCACATGCGGGCGTGGGAGCGCCTCTTCGCGCCCTGGTGCGAGGCGCGTGGCCTCGCCCCGTACACCGCCGCGGACTACTTCGCGCACATCGACGGCAAGCCCCGTTACGACGGGGTCGCCACGTTCCTCGCCTCGCGTGGCGTCGAGCTGCCGCGCGGCACGGCCGACGACGCCCCGGGCGAGGACACCGTGAGCGCGCTCGGCAACCGCAAGGACGAGATCGTCAACCGCATGTTCGCCGACGAGGGCATCGCGCCCTACCCCGGCTCGGTGCGCTTCCTCGACGCCGTGACCGCGGCGGGCGCGCAGGTCGCCGTCGTCTCGTCGTCGCGCAACACGCCTGCGGTGCTCGCCGCGGCCGGGCTGACGGACCGGTTCTCCGTGGTCGTGGACGGCAACGTCGCGGCGCGCGAGCACCTGGCCGGCAAGCCGGCCCCCGACACCTATCTGCGGGCCGCCGCGCTGCTCGGGGTGCCCGCCGCCGAGGCGGTCGTCGTGGAGGACGCGCTGTCCGGCGTGCAGGCCGGAGCAGCCGGGCCGTTCGGCCTGGTGCTCGGTGTCGACCGGGGGGTCGGGGCGCAGGCCCTCACCGCCCACGGCGCCGACCGCGTGGTGGGCGACCTCGGCGAGCTGGACGCGTCGGTGCTCGACGCCCCCGCCCGCTCCGTCGACGGACCGGAGGCACAGGCATGATCAGGCGCACCGCCGACGAGCAGCGGTCCGTGGACCGCCTGCGCTTCCCGGCCGAGCCGTGGCGGCTGGTGGAGGCCGAGTTCTCGGCCGAGGACCTGGGCGTCACCGAGTCGCTGTTCGCGGTGGGCAACGGCTACCTCGGCATGCGCGGCAACGTCGAGGAGGGGCGCGAGTCCCACTCGCACGGCACCTTCGTCAACGGCTTCCACGAGACGTGGCCCATCCGGCACGCCGAGGAGGCGTACGGCTTCGCCAAGGTGGGGCAGACCATCGTCAACGCGCCGGACACCAAGGTGATCCGGCTCTACGTCGACGACGAGCCGCTGCTCCTGCCGGTGGCCGACCTCATCGACTACGAGCGGGCGCTCGACCTGCGCGACGGCGTGCTGCGGCGCGAGATCCTGTGGCGCACGCCGTCGGGCAAGCGGGTGCGCGTGAGCTCCCAGCGCATGGTCTCGTTCGTCGAGCGCCACCTCGGGGTGATGACGTTCGAGGTCACGCTGCTCGACGCCGACGCCCCTGTCGCGATCTCGTCGCAGATCCTCAACCGCCAGGACGGCCAGGACGAGTACCACGTGCCGGCCGCGTCCCTCGGGCAGGGCTTCGACCCGCGCAAGGCGGAGGCCTTCGGAGGCCGGGTGCTGCAGCCGCAGACCCGCTGGGGCGACGACGAGCGCCTCGTCCTGTCCTACCGCTGCACCAACTCCGGGATGACGCTCGCGGTCGCGGCCGACCACCACCTCGAGACCGAGGACGAGTGGGACGTGCGCACCCAGGTGGACGACGACCTGGCCAAGCACGTGTTCCGCGTGGACGCGAAGGCCGGGCACCCGATCCGCCTGACCAAGGTGGTGAGCTACCACACCTCGCGCGGGGTCCCCACGCGAGAGCTCGTCGAACGCTGCCGCCGCACGCTGGACCGCGTCCGCGCGGGAGGGGTCCAGGTGCAGCTCGACCAGCAGCGCGCGTGGCTCGACGACTTCTGGACGCGGTCCGACGTCGAGATCATGGGCCGCCCGGAGATCCAGCAGGCGGTGCGCTGGAACCTGTTCCAGCTCGCCCAGGCGACCGCGCGCGCGGAGGGGTCGGGCGTCCCCGCCAAGGGCCTGACGGGCAGCGGCTACTCGGGGCACTACTTCTGGGACACGGAGGTCTACGTGCTCCCGTTCCTCACCTACACGAGCCCCCGGTACGCCCGCAACGCGCTGCGCTTCCGCTACCAGATGCTCGACGCCGCCCGCCGTCGCGCGCAGGAGCTGTCGCAGAAGGGTGCGCTGTTCCCGTGGCGCACCATCAACGGCGAGGAGGCCTCGGCCTACTACGCCGCCGGCACGGCGCAGTACCACATCGACGCGGACATCAGCTTCGCCCTGGTGCAGTACGTGCGGGCCACCGGCGACACCGACTTCCTGCGCCGCGAGGCCGTGGACGTCCTGGTGGAGACGGCGCGCATGTGGGAGGACCTCGGCTTCTGGCGCGCGAACGGCGACGACAACTTCCACATCCACGGCGTCACCGGTCCCGACGAGTACACCACCGTGGTGAACGACAACCTGTTCACCAACGTGATGGCGCGGTTCAACCTGCGCGCCGCGGCGTTCGTCGTGGAACGGATGCGCGAGGAGTACCCGGAGGACTACGCGAAGCTCGCCGACCGGCTGTCCCTCGGTGTGCACGAGACGACCGAGTGGACGCGCGCTGCCGACCACATGTCGATCCCGTACGCCGAGAGCATCGGCATCCACCCCCAGGACTCGCACTTCCTGGAGCGGGAGATCTGGGACCTCGCGGCGACACCGGTCACGAAGCGCCCGCTCCTGCTGCACTACCATCCGCTGGTCATCTACCGGTACCAGGTGCTCAAGCAGGCCGACGTGGTGCTGGCGCTGTTCCTGCAGGGTCAGCACTTCACGGCCGAGGAGAAGCTCGCCGACTTCGAGTACTACGACCCGCTGACCACGGGGGACTCGACGCTGTCCGGCGTGGTGCAGTCGATCGTCGCGGCCGAGGTGGGCTACCACGAGCTGGCGCTGGAGTACTTCGTCTCCTCGCTCCTGGTGGACCTGGCCAACCTGCACGACAACGCCTCCGACGGCGTGCACGTCGCGTCCGCGGGCGGCACCTGGTCGGCGCTCGCCTTCGGGTTCGGCGGCATGCGGGACCACGACGGCGAGCTGTCCTTCGACCCGCGCCTGCCGCAGGGCTGGGACGAGCTGACGTTCCGGGTCACGTGGCACGGCTCGCGGCTGCGCGTCACCGTCCGCGCCGACGAGCTCGAGCTCACTGCCGAGACCGGCGAGGGCGCGCAGGTCGCCGTGCGCGGGGAGCAGGTCAAGGTGGTGCCGGGCGAGGCCGTGCGCGTGGCCCTCGACGGGCAGGGCCCGGTCCGCCCGGGCCGTCCGAGCCTGCGCGCGCTGTCCGGCAACCGTCGCGACGACGGCACCCTCATCACCGCGACGGTGCCGCACTCCTGACCCATCCCCGAGACGTTGTGGG
>NZ_JBHUWC010000015.1:0-41337 GCF_042670225.1 Isoptericola sp. NPDC057191
CAACACGAGGCAGGCCGCGAGACTTCCCCGGCCCGGCCCGGCCCGGCCCGGCCCGGCCCGGCCCGGCCCGGCCCGGCCCGGCCCGGCCCGGCCCGGCCCGGCCCGGCCCGGCCCGGCCGGTGCCGGTGGGAGGTGGGCGTCGAGCCACACTCCCGATCACGGGGTGACGATGGCGAACCCGGCGTCCGGAGAGTCCAGGAGGGACAGGATCGTGGTGAGCGCGCGCGGGTCGCCGTCGAAGGTGACGCCGTCGTGCCCGGCATCCGCCAGCAGCGCCAGCAGCTGCGCGCGCGTCAGAGTCACGACGAGGTCGGCCGGCTCCTCGCGCTCGGTCGGGTGATGGATCAGAACGCCGTTCGACAGCTCCATCCGGTAGGTCTCCCCGAAGTCGACGACGTGCCACCGGATCGAGACCTGCATGTCCCAGCCCCGCGCGGCGTCCACCCGGATCGCGACGCTGTCGAACAGCTGCGTTACGGTGAGCGCCCGGGAGAGTCCGGTCGCGTCGACCCCGGCCGGCGACGTCACCTCGCGGAGCTCCTGCGCCCCGGTGAGGAAGTTGTTGCGCCACGTGGCGCACTCGGACCCGTGGCCGAGCCGGGTCAGCGCGTCACCCAAGAGGACCCGGGCACCCTGGTGGGAGGGGTCGGCGAACACCGCGTGGCTCGCGAGTTCGGCGGCGAACCGCAGGTCGCCCTTCTCGAGGTACCGGCGCGCGTGCTCGACCGTCGCGTCCACCCCGCCGATGACGTCCACGTAGCGAGCCGCGGCGTCCTCGGGCGGGTAGAGCCAGAGGTGCGCCGGGTTGCCGTCGTACCAGCCGAGGTAGCGCTGGTAGATCGCCTTGACGTTGTGGCTCACGGACCCGTAGTAGCCGTGGGTGTGCCACGCCGCTTCGAGCGCGGGCGGCATCGGGAAGTCCTCCGCGATCTCGGTGCCGATCTCGCCCTGGTTCATCCGGCGCAGGGTCTGGTCGTGCAGGAACGCGTACAGGTCGCGCTGCTCCCGCAGGAACTGCACGATCTCGTCGCGGCCCCAGGTAGGCCAGTGGTGCGACGCGAACGCGACGTCGGTCTCGTCGGCGAACAGCTCGATCGCCTCGGCGATGTACCGGGACCAGGCCCGCGCGTCGCGGACCTCCGCCCCGCGCAGCGTCAGCAGGTTGTGGAGGTTGTGCGTCGCGTTCTCGGCCAGGCACAGCGCGCGGAGGTCGGGGAAGTGGAAGTTCATCTCCGCCGGGGCCTCGGTGCCCGGCGTGACCTGGAAGACGATCCGCACGCCGTCGAGCGTCTCCACCTGGCCGGTGTGCGTGATGTCCAGGGTGGGGGCGAGCAGGCCCACCGTGCCGGTCGAGGTCCCCGAGCCCAGCCCCACGCCGAGCGTGCCGGTCGCGCTCACCGGGAGGGCGACGCCCGTGTGGTAGACCCCGCGTCGCAGCATCGCCCCGCCTGCGTAGACGTTCTCCGAGACCGCGTGCTCCAGGAAGCCGGCGGGCGCGACGATCGGGACGGTCGTGTCGGCGTCGACGACGCCCAGGACACCGCCGAAGTGGTCGATGTGGGAGTGCGTGAAGATCACCGCCGTCACGGGCCGGTCTCCGCGGTGCTCGCGGTACAGGGCGAGCCCGGCGGTCGCGACCTCGGCCGACACCGCCGGGTCGATCACGACGACCCCGGTCTCCCCCTCGATGAGTGTCATGTTCGACAGCTCGATCCCCCGAAGCTGGTAGATCCCCTCCCTGACTTCGAACAAACCCTGGATCGCGGTGAGCTGGCTCTGGCGCCAGAGGCTCGGGTGGACCGTCTCGGGGCACTCGCCCGCGGTCGCCTCGGCGTAGACGTCGGCGTCGAAGACGACCCGTCCCTCGGCGTTCGTGACCTGGCCGGGCTCGAGCCGGGCCACGAGCCCTCGCTCGGCGTTCTCGAAGTCCGTCCGGTCTGACAGGTCTGCAGCCATGGATATGTCACCTCTCGCGGCGCTCGAGCACGGGCGGTCGAGATCGCTCGGCGTCACGCCGCCGACAGGCGGCCGACGGCCGAGCGGTCGTCCATCTACGGGCCCATCGTGGAGCACGGCGAACCACGGCGCGCGTCGAAGGATCGCCTGCCCGCGGGCGGAGGCGTCGCGCGGAGGAGCCCGGTCCGGTCCGGCAGCGACGCGTCAGACCAATACGTCGCCGTCGCGCGCGACCACCCGGCCACCGGCGACGACGAGGGCGCGGCGCGGTGCGCGCACCACGGCGTCCGGCACGTTCTCGGCGTCGACGAGGACGACGTCCGCCGGGGCCCCGGGCACCAGGTCGTGGACGTCGCGCCCCACGAACCGCGCCGCGTCCGAGGAGGCGATGCGGGCCGCCGTGACGAGGTCCTCGTCGTGGCGGAAGCCTGACAGCCGCGCGAGCTGGGTGGTCAGCGCCAGGAGGTCGCCCGTGCCGTAGGGGGACCACAGGTCGCGGATGCCGTCGGTGCCGAGCCCGACGTCCACCCCGGCGGCGCGCAGCGCGTGCAGCGGCAGCGGGGCGGCGCCGATCGGCGCCACGGTGGTCATGGTGATGCCTGCCTCGCCCATCGCGGCGACGAGGTCGGCCTGCCGCGCCACGGGGAGCTGGCCGACGGCGAAGCCGTGCGCCACGTTCACCCTGCCCTGCAGCCCGGCGCGCACGGTGCGGTCGATCATCAGCTCGATCTGGAACGCGCCGAGCTCGCCACCGTCGTGCAGGTGCACGTCGATGCCGACGCCGTGGCGCTCCGCGATCGCGAACAACCCGTCGAGCTGGCCCACCGGGTCGCGGTCGATCGAGGCCGGGTCCAGGCCCCCGACGTGCTGCGCGCCCGCGGCCGCCGCCTGGTCGAGCAGCTCCAGGACCCCGGGGCGGCGCAGCACACCGTCCTGCGGGAACGCGACGATCTCCGCGTGCACCGCGCCGCCCAGCGTCGCGACGGCCTCGCGCACCACCTCGAGCCCGCGCAGCCCGACGCCGAGGTCGACGTCGACGTGCGTGCGCACCGCCGTCGTGCCGGTGCGGACGGACTCGCGCAGCACGGCCAGCGTGACGTCGACCCCGGGGATGCCGAGCTCGTCGCGGTGCGCGCGCTCGTGCGCGATGCGACCCTGCGTGCCACCCTCGCCGCCGTAGCTCACCCACGGCTTGCCCCACCAGGACTTGTCGACGTGCGCGTGCGCGTTGACCAGGCCCGGGAGGGCGAGCAGGCCGCCACCCTCCACCGTGCCGTCCGCCGGCGCTGCCGCCGGGTCATGCGGGACCACCGCGGTGATCAGGCCGTCCGCCACGTGCAGGTCGGCCCGCTGGCCGCCCCAGGGGCGCACGTCACGGAGCACGGTGACGGTGGTGGGGGTGCTGGGCATCAGGTTCCTCCTCGTCGACGGCGCCGTCCCGGCGCCGCTGCGCGTCGGTCCCGGGAGGGGCAGGATGTCGCATGAATGGTATGCCATTTCGCCGAGGATCGGCTGGCAGGATGTGCGCATGTCCAGCGAACCCTCGGCGGTCTTCGAGCCCGAGTCGGTGCGGGTGGCCCGCGCGGTCCGCGAGCAGATCGTGGACGGCGTGCGCGAGCCCGGCAGCCGGCTGGTCGAGCGCGACCTCGCCGCCGAGCTGGGCGTGAGCCGGATCCCGGTGCGGGACGCGCTGCGCACCCTCGTGGCGGAAGGCCTCGTCACCCCGCGACCGCGGACCTGGGCCGTGGTGCGGGAGTTCACGGACGCCGACGTCGCGCAGCTGCAGGAGGTGCGCGAGGCCACCGAGCCGTTGCAGTTCCGGCTCGCGGCCCGGCGGCGCACCGAGGCGCAGCTCGCCATGCTCACCGAGGCCTGGCAGCGGGAGGACAGGGCGGCACGTGCCGGCGACGCCCCCGCCGCGCGACGCGCGGCCGCCGACTTCCACGAGCGGGTGGTCGACGCCGCGGGCAACCCGGTCCTCGCCGAGCTGCACGTCGTCACGGCCAGCCGCGTGCGCTGGCTGCTGGGCCAGCACACCGACCTCACGGCGATGGCCGACGAGCACCGCGCCCTCCTGGACGCCGTCCGCGACGCCGACGAGGAGGCCGCGGCGCGGCTGGCCGGCCAGCACCTGCGGACCAGCCGAACCGCGGCCGCCGAGCGCAGGGCCTGAAGAGCGCAAGCCTGACCGGCCGGGCGCTCCCGGGTCAGTACAGCTAGCGCTCGACGACGACGTCCTGCGGGCGCTTGTCGTCCCGCCAGCCGCGCCACACGGAGTGGCGCAGCCGCGGCCCCTCGTCGTCGGGGCGGTCCGCGCCGGCGCGGCGGAGGTCCGCGGCCTCGCCCGTCCAGTCGCCGTACTCGACCTCGGCCACGTGCTCCGGGGCAGCCCACCGGGCGTGCACGGCCTCCGCGCGGGGGACGCCGGCCAGCGGGACGTCGTCGACCGGCCGCAGGCGCCGCACGACCTGCCGTCGCTCCGCCTCCTTGAAGCCCGTGCCGACCTTGCCCACGTAGCGCAGCGTGCCCTCGTCGTCGGGCACCGCCAGCAGGAGCGACCCGGCGACGCGGGCGTCCTCCCGGCCCGTGCCCGCGTGCAGGGGGCGCCAGCCGACCACGACCACCTCCTGGGCGCGGGCGTGCTTGATCTTCAGCCAGTCGCGGGAGCGGCGCCCCGGGGTGTACGGGGCGCGCCGCCGCTTCGCCACGACACCCTCGAGCCGCATGAGCCGGGAGGTCTCCAGCGCCTCGTCCAGGTCGCCGTCGAGCGCGTCCGGGACGTGTACGGGGCGGCGCGGGTCCACGACGCGCGCGAGCGCGTCCCGGCGCTCGTCGTACGGGCGGTCGGTCACCGCGCGCCCGGCGACGGCCAGCGCGTCGAACAGGACCAGGTCGACGCCGACCTTGCGGCGGGCCTTCTCGACGTCGCGCGGCTTGAGCAGGTTGGCCCGCTGCTGCAGGCGGTGGAACGAGGGGCGGCCGTCCGCGTCGAGCGCCACGATCTCGCCGTCGAGCACCACCGGCAGCTGGTCGGGCGCGACCATCCCCGCGAGCGCCTGCAGCTCAGGGAACGTCGTGGTGAGGTCCTGCCCGGAGCGGGACGTGAGCCGCACGCGGGGCCCGTCGTCGTCCGTGAGCACCTCGACGACCGCGCGGAAGCCGTCCCACTTGACCTCGAAGGCCCAGTCGTCGGGGGAGAGGCGGGCGAGCTCCGCCGAGGGCGCGGTCGTCGCGAGCATCGGGCGCGGCGCCTCCGCCGGCAGCCCCGGCGCCTGGGGACCCTTGGCGGCGCCGCTGGCCGGCACGCCGTCGTCCGCGCCATCGTCCACGCCGCCGTCCACGCCGCCGTCAACGCCGCCGTCAACGCCGCCGTCAACGTCGTCGGTGTCACCGGGCTGGGACTTGGTGCGATGGATCAGCCAGGAGTTCTGGTCCCCGCCGCCGCGACCCCCGGTGCGGATGAGCGCGAGGCGGCGCGAGCCGCGCCGCTCGCTGTGCAGCGTGGCGATCACCTCGCCCTCGCGCCACTTCTCGAGGTCGTACGTGCCGGCGTCCCAGATCGTCACCTCCCCGCCGCCGTACTCGCCGGCGGGGATGGTGCCCTCGAACGCCCCGTACTCGAGCGGGTGGTCCTCCGTCTGCACGGCGAGGTGGTTCTGCTTCGGGTCGGTCGGCTCACCCTTGGGCAGCGCCCAGCTCACGAGCACCCCTTCGTGCTCCAGGCGGAAGTCCCAGTGCAGGCGGCGGGCGTGGTGCTCCTGGATGACGAACGTCGGGGCGCCGTCGCGGTCGTCCGGGTGCTCGGGACCGAACGGCTCGGGCGTCTTGTCCGGGTCCCGCTTGGCGCGGTACGTCCCGAGCTTGTCGAAGGTGGCCATGCGTTCCGGCGTGGGCTCGAGCTGGGCCAGGTGCCCGGCCGCCAACGGCTCCAGGAGATCGCCGTCGCGGTCCAGCCGTTCCACCACCTCGGTGAAGGACAGGTGGCGCAGGCCGGGGTCGTCGAGCTCCTCCCACGTGCGCGGGGCGGCGACCGTCGGCTCGTCGCGGCCGCGCAGCGAGTACGGGGCGATCGTGGTCTTGGCGCCGTTGTTCTGCGACCAGTCCACCAGCACCTTGCCCGCGCGCAACGACTTCTTCATGTCGCTCACCACGAGGTCGGGGTGCTCCGACTCCAGGTGCCGGGCCAGCTCGTGCGCGACGGCGGAGACCGCGTCGGTGGTGAGCGAGTCGTCCTGACCGGTGAGCGCGGCGTACAGGTGGATGCCCTTGGAGCCGCTCGTCACGGGCAGCGGGTCCAGGTCCATGCCGCGCAGGATGTCGCGGGCCAGGCGCGCCACCTCCGCGCACTCGGGCAGGCCCGCGCCCGGCCCGGGGTCGAGGTCGAGCACCAGTCGGTCCGGCGGCATCGGCGCGCCCGTCCGCCCGAACCTCCACTGCGGTACGTGGACCTCCAGCGTCGCCGTCTGCCCCAGCCACGTCAGCGTGGCCAGGTCGTTGACCAGGACGTAGCTGTTGGTCGACGAGCGGTGCTGGATGTCCTGGCGAGGGATCCACGACGGCGTCGACGCGTCCAGGTTCTTCTGGAAGAACATCTGTCCCGCGACGCCGTCCGGCCACCGCTTGCGCGTCGCGGGCCGGTACGCCGCGTGCCGCAGCAGCGCGGGCGCCACGTGGGCCAGGTACTGCAGCACCTCGCCCTTCGTCGTCCCCGTGGCCGGGTAGTACACCTTGTCCAGGTTGGTCAGCTGCAGCCGCCGGCCGTCGACCGTGACCGTCTGGGGCTTGCTCGACGACGCGCGTGCCATGGCCACATCGTCGCGCGGGCGGCGGATGTGCGCGCCCCGGGTGGCCGGGGCTCTCGCGTTCGCGCCTTGGACTGGCACGGGGGAGCACGTCGCGACGATGCTGTGAAGACCCGCACATGAGGGCGATCGTGCGCTCCTGGCACAGTCGATGCAGATTCTGCAATCAGGCCAGTTTCGTCGCGCGTGCCGGATATTCTCGGTCCACACATTCGTTGCCGGGCGAATCGAGCACGGCGACCTTCAGCGATCGGAGTGCGCCCGTGGGAATAAATCCCAGGTTTCTTACCGCTGGCTTGGCCGCCATAATTCTCCTCGGCAGCGGTGGTCCGGCAGCCGTCGCTGCGCCAACTCCTGCGGTAGCGGTTTCCGCTCAGTCTGTGAGCTCAGCGAACACGTACTTTCCAGCTATTCCAACCAGTGTCAAATCGGTCGTCAACAAGAAGCGCATCTCGAAGTACTACACCGACCGGTCCCGGCAGATCGGACGGTGCACGATCAGGACTTCTGGCGCGACCTGCTCCATCAGCAAAGGCAAGACTGCAACGCGAACTATCCAGACCACCTACGGCCTCTCGCGCTACTCGGTGGCGTCCAGCCTGGGTATCTCGTCGGCCAAGTCGGTGACTACACAGGCGGCGTGCACCTCGCCCAAGATGAAGAAGGGCAAGTCCTGGGTGGGGTGGGCTCAGGGGAGCCGTTACCGCTACAAGATCCAGTCCAAGACCCGTGTGGCTGGCTTCACGATCTTCGGTAATAAAAGTGGCTGGCTCTATGCATTCAACCCGAACCCGGCCTACATCACATGCGGGCTCGGATGACGTCTCGCCACGCGCGGTTCGGGCTCATTGCTTGCGCGGCCTTCCTGCTGTGCGCGTGCGGCAGCCAAGCCGCCCTTGCGCCGGAGGCGGCGCGCGGGCAGACGCTTGATGTACTCAACCAGCACACACCCGCTAGCGCCCAGGTAGTCGTGCAAGACGTCTCGACCATCGTCGATCTTGAACCCTCCTACCCCGTGGGCGCCCCTGAGTCCTGGATCATCCTTGCCGCGTGTGCCGACAGCGCGACGATCGACGACGCGAGTTATGTCGAGGTGTCCGTCATCCCTGCTGAGAGTACGACGCGCGAATTGCGGGGGAGGATCCAAGAGAACGACTTCCGGCCCACCGTCGGCGACTGCTCTTAGCGCGTGGGCAGGCGGCTGACACGCCCGTGTGGTGACGTCCCACCGCCGGACTCCGGCGGGGGCTCGCGCCGGGACATGCTCCCCGCGAGGTCGACCGCGCCCATCCTGTCGAGCCAGGCGCGGTAGCGCGAGCCGAAGGGCTCGACGCCGTCGCGCAGCGCGGTCGTCAGCCAGGCGGCGGACGCCTCCGCTCGCCGCACGATGTCCGGCGGGTAGGCGTACCGCACCTGGTGGTCGGCGAACTCGTCCTCGTCGTCGACAAACACCGACATGTCCTCCCGGATCCGGCAGACGTCGAGGTCCAGGTCGACCATCGTCACCTCGCCGCGCGACCACGTCGCCCGGGTGGCGACGTCGCAGTACGCGTCCAGCCGCGCCGGCGCCGCCTGGAACTCGGCCGTCCACCACGCGTCGTGGGGGAGGAGCAGGACCCGGTCGTCCTCGACCGTGAAAACCCGCTCCTGCTCGCCCCTGGTGTAGACCGTCCCGGCCGGACCGCCCAACCACACGCCGTACTCGTCCTCGCCGAGGCGTGTCATGCGGTGGTGCCAGTGCAGGCTGCCGTCGAACTTGCGCCACACGACCTCGACATCGTCCTCGCTCATTGCTCGAGGCTATCGGCAAGCGCCCGGGCGGCCACCCTGCCCGAGGTGACAGAGTGTCCCGCGTGACGGAAACGTACCTCTCCTCCCTGTTCTCCCTCGACGGCCGCGTCGCTCTGGTCACCGGCGGCAGCTCCGGCATCGGCCGCGCGATCGCCGCAGCCCTGGCCCGTGCGGGAGCGCGTGTGGTCGTCGTGGCGCGGCGGGAGTCAGAGCTCGACGACACGGTCGCCGAGCTGCGCGCGGACGGCTGCACCGCTGACCGTGTCAGCGCCGACCTCGGCACGCGCGCGGGCGTGCGCGAGGCGGCCGAGGCGGCCGCCACCGTCTTCGGAGAGCCCGACGTGGTGGTCAGCTCCGCGGGCATCAACCTGCGCCCCCCGCTGGGCGAGACGGACGACGCCACCTGGGACGCGACCATCGCGCTCAACCTCGAGGCGCCCTACCTGCTGGGGCAGCGCTTCGGGCCCGGCATGGCCGAGCGAGGGTTCGGCCGCCTCATCCACGTGTCGTCGCAGCAGGCGCACCGGGCGTTCGTGCAGTCGGGCGTCTACGGGGTGTCCAAGGGCGGCCTGGAATCCCTGGCCCGCTCGCAGGCAGAGGCCTGGTCGGGCCGCGGCGTGACGGCGAACACCCTGGTGCCGGGCTTCGTGCTGACGCCGCTGAACGCGCGGCTGCAGTCCGACCCCGCCCGGGTCGAGGCGCTCGCGGCGCGCACCATGGTCGGTCGCAACGGCCTGGCCGAGGACTTCGCCGGGGCGGCGGTCTTCCTCGCCAGCGGCGCGTCGGCCTACGTCACCGGGCAGGCGCTGCACGTCGACGGCGGGTTCTCGGTGCACTGAGTCGCGCGCGCCGAGGTTCGAGACCAGTCACCCCTGGGGGGTATGGTGCTGCGCATGACCGACGACACCTCGACGACCGATCAGCTCCGGCGCCCGCAGACCCTCACGATGTACGGGGCGCAGTGGTGCGGCGACTGCCGCCGCGCCAAGCGCGTGCTCGACTCCCGCGGCGTGGAGTACGTGAACGTGGACCTCGTGGCCGACCCGCTGCGGGCGGACGACGCCGAGGCGATCAGCGGCCGCAAGAACATCCCCGTCGTCGTCTTCCCCGACGGCGAGTTCTTCGTCGAGCCGACCGACGCGGAGCTCACCGCGAAGCTGGAGGCGGTCGGCCTGTGAGCCTGCCCGTCGGCTGGGCGCTCGTCCTGATCGTCGCCGCCGTGTGGAACCTCCTGGTGTGGCCCCCGTTCTGGCGGCGGGTCGCCAAGGACCCGCGCGCCCGGGACGACGCGGGGCGCCCGACCCGCTTCTTCACCGTGCATGCCGTGCTGGTGGGCGTCTCGATGCTCCTCGCCGTCCTGGTCGGGGTGGTCGGGGTGCTCGGCCTCGGCGGCTGACGGCGCGGCCGGTCAGCCGACGTCGTCGCGCTCGACCAGGTGCTCGCGCCCCGCGGGAGGCTCGAAGGGCTCGGGCCAGACGTCGGTGACGTGCCGGACGAGGCCGTCGTCGGAGACGTCGAGCCAGACGTTCGCGAACATGCGCTCCTCGCCCACGCGGGCGTCGAGCCAGACGGCGGCGCGCGCCCCGTCCGCGACGAGGTGCCGGATCGTCAGGTGCCAGTCGCCCGGGTACTCCTGGTTGAAGCGGAGATAGCGGTCGCGGCCGCGGATCCGTTCGCGGCTCTGCGGCATCTCGTACACGACGTCGGGGTCGAGGAGCGCACCGAAGGCGGTCCAGTCGCGTCGCTCCAGCGTCTCGACGTAGGCGTGCGCGACGTCGCGCGTGGTGGCCGTGTCCATGCCGCGACGGTAGACGCCGCCGCCGACACCTGTGCCCGGGGCGGTGGCGTGACCTGCCACCTCGCGTGACGATGGTCGCATGAGGTCCATCTGGAAGGGTGCCGTGACCTTCGGTCTCGTCAACGTCCCGGTCAAGCTGTACAGCGCGACCGAGGACCACGACGTGCCGCTGCACCAGGTGCACGACGCGGACGGCGGGCGCATCCGGTACCGCCGGGTGTGCGAGCTGGACGGCGAGGAGGTGCAGTACCAGCACATCGACCGCGCCTACGACGACGGCGAGCGCACGGTCGTGCTCACCAAGGACGACCTCGCGGCGCTGCCGGCGGAGACGAACCGCGAGATCGAGGTCGTGGAGTTCGTGCCCAGCGACCAGATCGACCCGATCATGCTCGATCGCACCTACTACCTGGAGCCGGACTCCAAGAGCCCCAAGGCCTACGTGCTGCTGCGTCGCACGCTGGAGGAGACGGACCGGACGGCGATCGTGAAGTTCGCGCTGCGCCAGCGCACCCGGCTGGCGGCGCTGCGGGTGCGCGACGAGGTGCTCGTCATCCAGACCCTGCTGTGGGCCGACGAGGTGCGCGAGGCGGCGTTCCCGTCCCTCGACGGCTCGGTGACCGTGTCCGACAAGGAGCTGGCCATGTCCGGCCAGCTGGTCGCCAGCTACGAGGCGGACTTCGCGCCCGAGGACTACGAGGACGAGTACCAGACGCAGCTGCGCACGCTGATCGACGCGAAGATCGAGCAGGGCGAGGCGCTGGACACCTCGGAGACGTTCGGCGAGCAGCCGGAGAAGGAGGACGCCGACGTCATCGACCTCATGGAGGCCCTGCGCCGGAGCGTGTCGGGGTCCAAGGGCGGCGGGAAGGGAGCGTCGAAGGAGGACGCGCCGGACTCCGCGAAGAAGGCCCCCGCGAAGAGGTCGACGGCGAAGGAGCCCGCGGCTAAGAAGGCGTCCGCGAAGAAGCCGGCGGCGAAGAAGGCGCCCGCGAAGAAGCCGGCGGCGAAGAAGGCCCCATCGAAGAAGGCGGCCACCCCGGAGCGCAAGACCGGCTGAGCGGCCTCAGGCCCGGGCTGCCCCCGGACGTCGCGCGGCGACGTCGCGCACGAGCGCCAGCAGCTCGTCGATCTCGTGGTCGTCGGGCCCGCTCGCCCCGACCGAGGCGAGCGCGTACAGGCCCTCGCCCATGAGCGACACGGCGCGGGCGAGCACCGGGTCGCCGAGCTCGTCCTGCACGGCGGCGGTCCAGGCGGCCTGCGCGTCGTCGAGGACGGCGCGGGCGCGGGGAGAGGCGCCCTGCGCCACGCGGGACGCCGCCAGGTAGACGATCTCGAACTCGCCGCCGATCACCGTGGACGTGCGCAGCAGGTAGTCGGACGCCCCCTCGGGCGCGCTGCGCATCGCCTCGACGTCCGCGGCGGTGAGGACCCCCAGGTGGTCGAGGAGGCCGTCGACGAGGGCGTCCTTGGAGGGGAAGTGGTACAGCAGGCCGCCCTTGGAGACCCCGGCCCGCTCCGCGACCGCCTCGAGAGTGGCGGACCGTTCCCCGGACTCGACGAGGAGCTCGGCGAACGCACGCAGGACCTTGGCACGGGCGGCGGGGGGTGGGGGCATGTGGACAGCCTAGTGTCGGACTGTTACTGTACCGGCTGGACGGTACGGAAGTTCGGCATCGCCATGTCGCCCCGGCCGTCTGCAGCGTGTGAAAGGCACCTCATGGCGACATCCCAGGTGACGACGCACCGCGCCCCTTCCGCCGCGCGACGCCCCGCCGTCCCCACGCGCCCCGGCAGCATCCGCTCCGCCGGGCGACGCTGGGCGGCCCTCGCCGTGCTGATGCTGCCGGTGCTGCTCGTCTCGATCGACAACACGGTCCTCAGCTTCGCCCTGCCGCAGATCTCGGAGGCCCTGGCCCCCGGCGGCACCCAGCTGCTGTGGATCGTCGACGTGTACCCCCTCGTCCTCGCCGGCCTCCTCGTGCCGATGGGGTCGGTCGCCGACCGCGTCGGGCGCCGTCGGCTGCTCCTGGTCGGGGCGGTCGGCTTCGCCGCCGTGTCCGCGGTCGCGGCGTTCGCACCGACGGCGGGCGCCCTGATCGCCGCGCGCGCAGGCCTCGGCTTCTTCGGCGCGATGCTCATGCCGTCCACGCTGTCCCTGCTGCGCAACGTGTTCACCGACCGCGACGAGCGCCGCCTCGCCATCGCCATCTGGGCCGCCGGCTTCGCCGCGGGCTCCGCCGTCGGGCCGATCGTCGGCGGCCTGCTGCTCGAGCACTTCTGGTGGGGCTCCGTTTTCCTCCTCGCCGTGCCCGTGCTGGCGCTGCTGCTCGTCCTCGCGCCGATCTTCGTGCCCGAGTCGCGCGACCCTGCACCGGGCCGGCTCGACCCCATGTCGATCGTGCTCGTCATGGCCGCGATGACGCCGGTCGTGTTCGGCATCAAGACGCTCGCGAAGGGCGGTCTGCCGTCGTTGGGCCTCGCCGCGATCGCTGTCGGCCTGCTCATGGCCGTGCTGTTCGTCCGCCGCCAGCTGCGCCGCCCGGACCCGATGCTGGACGTGCGGCTGTTCGCCGTCCCCGCGTTCACGGGCAGCGTCCTGGTCAACCTGCTGTCGGTGTTCTCGCTGGTCGGCTTCCTGTTCTTCGTGTCGCAGGACCTCCAGCTCGTCATCGGGCTCTCGCCGGTGCAGGCGGGGATGGTGCTGCTGCCGGGCACGGTCGCGATGGTCGTGTCCGGGCTGGCCGTGGTGAAGGTGGTGCGCCGGGTGCGGCCGTCGCACGTGGTGGCCGCGGGGCTCGCGATGTCGGCCGTCGGCTACCTGGTCACCGCTCTCGTGGCGGGGCGCGGCGAGTCCGGCTGGCTCGGGCTCGCGTTCGTGGTGCTCGCGATCGGCGTCGGGTCGGCCGAGACGGTCTCGAACGACCTCATCGTCTCGACGGTGCCGGCGGCGAAGGCCGGTGCGGCCTCCGCGATCTCCGAGACGGCGTACGAGGTCGGCGCCGTCCTCGGCACCGCCGTCCTCGGGGGGATCCTCACCGGGTCCTACCACGCGAACGTCGTGGTCCCGTCCGGGCTCTCGGCGGCGGACGCCGCCGCGGCGGGAGAGACCCTCGGGGGTGCGACCAGCGTCGCGTCCGGCCTGCCCGGCGGGCAGGCGCAGGCGCTGCTCGACTCCGCGCACGCGGCGTTCGGCAGCGGCGTCGTCGTGACGTCGGCGATCGGGTTCGTCGCCGTGCTCGTCGCGGCCGGGATCGCCCTCACCACGCTGCGCGACGCGCGGTCCTGACCCAGGCGCGACGGCGCCGCCCCGCCAGCAGGGTGGCGTCGTCGGCCGTGTTCCGCGAAGGTGGGACGCGATGACCGACCAGCACGACGAGACGCCCGGCCCCGCCACCCCTCCCGCCCACGCAGCCCGCCCACGACGCACGCCGCCCCGGTGGGTGAGATGGACCCTCGTCTCGGTGGCGGCGGCTCTGGCCTGCCTCGTCTTCGGCGTCACGACGGCGCAGGTGAACCTGAGCCTCGGCCCGCACGAGGCGGTCTACGCCGTCGACACCGACGGCCTGGTCGTGGCCGACCTCGGGCCGCTGGGCACGCTGGAGATCGACTCGCCGCTACCGCTGGGCCTCGGCCTCGACGTCGTCGTCAAGGAGATCCCCGCCGACCTGTCCGCCGTCAGCCAGGCGGGCACGCTCGACAAGCTCGCGGGCGACCTCCAGAACTACCTGCAGTTCTTCTCCAGCCCGCAGGAGACGGCGAGCACCGTCGCGCGGGCGCTCCTGTGGGACGCAGGCCGGCGTGCGGTGGCCGCCATGCTCGTCGTCGCGGCCGTCGGCGCCGGGGCGCGGCTGCTGCTGGGTGCGGCGCGGCGCCGGGAGCTGTCCGACCGGCTGGCGCCCCGCACGTGGGAGATCACCGCGGGCGTGGCCGTCGGGAGCCTCGTCGTGGTGACGGTGGCGTCCGGGGGAGTGGCGCAGCCGGAGCCGCGGGGGCGGACGGCGTCGCCGGTGTTCGCCGGGACCGCGCTCGAGGGCGCCACGATCACGGGTCGGCTGGCCGGGGTCGTGGACACCTACGGGGGGCAGCTGGTGAACCTGTACCACCAGAACGAGGAGTTCTACGCGGCCGCGAACGACGACCTCGTCGCCGCGTGGGACGCCTGGGACGCCACGCACGTCGACGCCGCGGACGCGATCCAGGCACCCTCGCTGACCCCGGGCTCGTCCGGCACGCCGGACGCTTCCGGCACGTCCAGCCCGCCGTTCTCGGCATCGCCGTCGCCGTCGCCGGCCGACGAGGACCTCGTGACCCTGCTCGTCGTCTCCGACCTGCACTGCAACACGGGTATGACGCCCCTGATCCGCACCACGGCGGAGCGCGCAGGCGCCGACGTCGTCCTCAACGCCGGCGACACCACCATGAACGGCACCTCGGTGGAGAAGGTCTGCGTGGACTCGTTCGCGTCGGCGCCGCCGCGCGGTGTGCCGATGGTCGTGGCGGACGGCAACCACGACTCGCAGGTCACGTCCGCGCAGGAGGCGGCCCGGGGGCAGACGGTGCTCGACGGCAAGGTCGTCGAGGTGAAGGGGGTGCGCATCCTGGGCGACCGCGACGCGCTGGAGACCCGCGTCGGCGGCGGCACCGCGGTGGCCCGCGAGCGCACGCCGGACGAGGAGGCGGCGGACCTCGCCGCCACCGCCTGTGACGACGAGGACGGGGTGGACCTGCTGCTCATCCACACGCCGCCCGTGGGCCTCGACGCCCTCGACACCGGGTGCGTGCCGTTCCAGGTCTCCGGACACACCCACAAGAGGTCGGGGCCCGAGCAGGTGGGGCAGGGCATCCGGTACGTCAGCGGCTCCACGGCCGGTGCGGCGCCGAACCAGCCCACGGTCGGGCCGCTGCACGGCACCGCCCAGATGACGCTGCTGCGCTTCGACCCCGAGGCGCGACGGATGGTCGACGTGCAGGTGGTGAGCGTCACCCCCGGCGGCGACGCGACCGTGGGCGAGCGGGAGCCCGTCCCCGAGATCGTGCCGCCGTCCGACGACGCGATGCCCTCGTGACCCCGCTGAACCGGGTGCGGCGGTGCGGCCGCCAGCCCGATCACCGCGGCAGTTCCTGTTCAGCGCGGCAGTTCAAGGTGCCGATCTGAACGCGAACTGCCGCGCAGACCGTCACGGGGCTCACGGGCACGGTCCAGAACGTCCCGGATAGGCTCGGGAGCGTGTCCGAACCCGCGCTGCCCGCCCGTGCCGATGACCACACCGTGGACCCGAACGAGCTGACCCCTGTCGCCCAGGACTACCTCAAGGCGGTCTGGTCGGCCCAGGAGTGGTCCGACGAGAAGGTCACCACCGGGCTGCTGGCGGACCGCCTCGGCGTGGGGCCGTCGACCGTCTCGGAGACGGTGCGCCGGCTCACGACGCAAGGGCTGCTGGGCCACGAGCCGTACGGCGGGGTCTGGCTCACCGAGCTGGGCCGCCGCTACGCGCTGGTGATGGTGCGTCGCCACCGCCTGCTGGAGACCTGGCTCGTGCGTGATCTCGGGTACGGCTGGGACGAGGTGCACGACGAGGCGGAGGTGCTGGAGCACGCCGTCTCCGACACGCTCGTCGAGCGCATCTCCGCACGGCTCGGCCACCCGGAGCGGGACCCGCACGGCGACCCGATCCCGTTCGCCGACGGCCGCGTGGTGCGCCCCCAGGCGGTCCCGCTGGTCGACCTCGCGGCGGGGGCCACGGGCGTGGTCGCGCGCATCTCCGACGCCGACCCGGAGGCGTTGCGCTACCTGGCGGACCTCGGCATCGACCTCGACCTGCCGGTGCGGCTGACGTCGCGGCGCGAGTTCGCGGGCACGGTCGGCGTCGCGTGGGAGGCGGACGGGCAGCAGAGGTCGGTGGACCTGGGCCTGCTGGCGGCCTCGCGCATCTGGGTCGTGCCCGCGTAGGCTGACCCGGTTCCCCGACGATGTGCGCACGCTGTCCCCGTGCCGCATCGTCGAATCGTTTCGAGCCCGCGGCGGCGTGCTCGACCACACCGCCGAGAGCGAGCGCCCGTGACCCAGACGACCCTCCCGCAGGGGGCGACCTCGCGCGTCCCGCGGCCCGAGCACGTCGGGGCGGCGCTGTTCGCGCTCGCCGCCGGCGGGTTCACCATCGGCACCACGGAGTTCGCCACGATGGGGCTGCTGCCCCAGATCGGGGCGGACCTCGGCGTCAGCGACCCTGTGGTCGGCCACGCCATCACCGCGTACGCCGTCGGCGTCGTGGTGGGCGCGCCGCTGCTGACCGTCGCGGCCGCGCGCATGTCTCGCAAGCGGCTGCTGCTGTGCCTCATGGGGTTCTACACGGTCGCCAACGTCGCGTCGGCCGGCGCGCCCGGCATCGAGACCCTGGTGCTGGGGCGGTTCCTCGCCGGGCTGCCGCACGGCGCCTTCTTCGGCGTGGGCGCCGCGGTCGGCGCCGCGGTGGCCGGGCCGGGGCGCAGGGGGCACGCCGTCTCGATGATGATGACCGGGCTGACGGTCGCGAACGTCGTGGGCGTGCCGCTGTCCACCGCGGTCGGCCAGAGCCTCGGATGGCGTGCCGCCTTCGTCGTCATCGGCGCCCTGGGTGCCGTCACCCTGCTCGGCATCTGGCGCTTCGTCCCGGAGCGTGGAGCCGTCGACTCCAGCGTCCGGCAGGAGCTCGCCACGCTGCGCAACGGGCCGCTGTGGATCTCGTTCGCGGCGGGTGCCATCGGCTTCGGCGGGCTGTTCGCGGTCTACACCTACGTCGCGCCGACGGTCACGAAGGTCGCCGGCATGTCCGAGGCCGCCGTGCCGTGGGTCCTCGCCGTCTTCGGCGTCGGTATGACGGTCGGCACCCTGCTGGGTGGCCGCCTCGTGGACCGCAACGTGCTGCGGACCGTGGTCGGCGGGTTCGTCGCGACCGCCCTCTCGCTGGTCGTGTTCGCCGTCGCGGGCACCTCGCCCGTCCCCGCCGTGCTGGGACTGTTCCTGCTGGCCGTGACGTCGCAGGTCCTCGGGCTGGCCATGCAGACCCGGCTCATGGACCTCTCGCCGCGGGCCCAGTCCCTCGGTGCCGCGCTGTGCCACTCCGCGCTGAACATCGGCAACGCGAGCGGTGCGTTCTTCGGCGGCCTCGTCATCGCCGCGGGCTACGGCTATCTCGCCCCCGCGTGGGTCGGTCTCGCGCTCACCCTCGTCGGCCTGGCGATGGTGCTCGCGTTCGGCCGGCAACGGGTCGCGCGTGCCGGCTGACCGGCGTCCCGCCCCTCAGGATGGTGAGGTACGGTCGCGCCCGTGAGCCCGAGCGTGCGTGACGAGACCCACGACGACGACATCGACGGGGTGGCCGGCGCGGCCCCTGCCGTTGGCCTGCGCGGCCTGACCGCCCGAACCTACGGCGTGCTGCTGACCGTGCTGGGCTCGATCGGCTTCGGCGCCGCGTCGTGGCTCGCGATCGAGGAGTACCTCAAGCTGCTGGACCCGAACCGGGTCACGAGCTGCAGCTTCAACGTCTTCCTCGACTGCGGCGTCGCCATGATGTCGTGGCAGGGCACGCTGCTCGGCTTCCCCAACCCGTACCTCGGTGTCGCGGCGTTCCCGGTCGTGATCACCACGGGCGTGGTGCTGCTCGCCGGCGCGCGGCTGCCGCGCTGGTACCACCGGTCGCTGCTCGCGGTGACGGTGGTCGCGCAGCTGTTCATCTTCTTCCTGATGTGGACCAGCTTCTACGCCCTCGTGCGGCTGTGCCCCGCGTGCATGGTCGTGTGGACGATCGTGTGGCCGCTGCTGTGGTTCCAGGTGGTGCACGCGTTCCAGGAGGGTCACCTGCCCGCGGGCGAGGGCCTGCGGCGCGCCGTCGTGCGCAACCGCGGGCTGGTGCTGCTCATCGGCTACGTCGTCGCCGTGGGCTGGCTGCTGGTGGCCGTCGGCGGGCCGCTCGTCGACTCCTTCGGGGTGTGAAAAACCGGCCGGGGCCAGCATCTCCGGCCGGTAGACTCAGCGGGTGAGCACGCCCGACACCGCACCCGCCCGATCCGAGGCTCCGACCGAGCCCGTCCACCGCTACACGCCTGCCCTCGCCCAGCAGATCGAGGAGCGCTGGCAGGACCTGTGGGAGGAGCGCGGCACCTTCTGGGCGGCCAACCCGGGCGGCGCGCTCACGGACGGCGACGGCGAGCACGGCTCGGGCAAGCCGTTCTTCATCATGGACATGTTCCCGTACCCCTCGGGGGCGGGGCTGCACGTGGGCCACCCCTTGGGGTACATCGCCACGGACGTCGTGGGCCGGTTCCGCATGATGTGCGGCGACAACGTGCTGCACGCGCTGGGCTACGACGCGTTCGGCCTGCCCGCCGAGCAGTACGCGGTGCAGACGGGCCAGCACCCGCGGGTGACCACCGAGCAGAACATCGTCACCATGAAGCGTCAGCTGCGCCGCATGGGCCTGGCGCACGACTCGCGGCGCACCTTCGCCACGATCGACCCCGACTACGTCCGCTGGACGCAGTGGATCTTCCTGCAGATCTTCGACTCCTGGTACGACACCGAGGCGGACGGCGGCAAGGGCCGCGCCCGCCGCATCGCCGAGCTGGAGGCGGAGTATGCCTCGGGCGCCCGCGCGCTGGCCGACGGCCGCGCCTGGTCCGACCTGAGCGACCTGGAGCGCCGCGACGTGCTGGATTCACAGCGCCTGGCGTACGTCGACGAGTCCGTCGTGAACTGGTGCCCGGGCCTGGGCACGGTGCTGGCCAACGAGGAGGTCACGGCCGACGGCCGCTCCGAGCGCGGCAACTTCCCCGTCTTCCAGCGCGAGCTGCGCCAGTGGAAGATGCGGATCACCGCCTACGCCGACCGCCTGACCGACGACCTGGCGCTGATCGACTGGCCCGAGAAGGTCAAGTCGATGCAGCGCAACTGGATCGGCCGCTCCACAGGCGCGAACGTCCGGTTCGACGTCGTCGGCACCGCCGACCACGACGCGGCCGGCGCGGGCGCGCAGGTCGAGGTCTTCACCACCCGCCCGGACACGCTGTTCGGCGCGACGTTCATGGTCGTGGCGCCCGAGCACCCGCTGCTGGACGAGGTGCCCGCGGCCTGGCCCGACGGCACGCGCAGCGTCTGGACCGGCGGGCACGCCACCCCGGTCGAGGCCGTGGCCGCGTACCGCCGCGAGGCGGCGTCCAAGACCGCCGTCGAGCGACAGGCCGACGCGGGAAAGAAGACCGGCGTCTTCACCGGCCACCTGGCCGTGAACCCCGTCAACGGTGCCACCGTGCCGGTGTTCACCGCCGACTACGTGCTGATGGGCTACGGCACCGGCGCCATCATGGCGGTGCCGGGCGGCGACCAGCGCGACTTCGACTTCGCCGAGGCGTTCGAGCTGCGGGTGATCCGCACCGTGGAGCCCGCCGGCGGCCTGCCGGAGGACTTCGCCGGCGCGTACACGGGCGACGGCGTCACCGTGAACTCCGCCAACGACGAGATCAGCCTGGACGGGCTGGGCGTGGCGGAGGCCAAGGAGAAGGTCGTCGCGTGGCTGCAGGCCCGCGGTGCCGGCGAGGGCACCACCACGTACCGCCTGCGCGACTGGCTGTTCAGCCGCCAGCGCTACTGGGGCGAGCCGTTCCCCATCCTGTGGGACGACCAGGACCGCCCGGTCGCGATCCCCGCCCACCTGCTGCCCGTCGACCTGCCCGAGGTGCCGGACTTCGCGCCGCGCACGTTCGACCCGCAGGACGCCGACTCCAACCCCGAGGCACCGCTGGGCCGCAACGACGAGTGGGTGCACGTCACCCTGGACCTGGGCGACGGGCCGAAGTCCTACCGCCGCGACACCAACACCATGCCCAACTGGGCCGGGTCGTGCTGGTACTACCTGCGCTACCTGGACCCGACGGACTCCACCGACGGGCCGTCGGAGGGCACCGCCGTCGTCGACCCCGAGCTGGAGTCGTACTGGATGGGCCCGCGCCACAACGCGACCTCCGGGCCCGCCGGCGGCGTCGACCTGTACGTGGGCGGCGTGGAGCACGCCGTGCTGCACCTGCTGTACGCGCGCTTCTGGCACAAGGTGCTGCTGGACCTGGGCTACGTCTCCTCGGTGGAGCCGTTCGGCAAGCTGTTCAACCAGGGCTACATCCAGGCGTACGCCTACACCGACTCCCGCGGCGTCTACGTGCCCGCCGGCGAGGTCGAGGGAGACGAGCAGACCGGCTTCACGTACCAGGGCGAGACCGTCAACCGTGAGTACGGGAAGATGGGCAAGTCCCTGAAGAACGTCGTCACGCCGGACGAGATGTACGAGCAGTACGGCGCCGACACCTTCCGCGTGTACGAGATGTCAATGGGCCCCCTGGACCTGTCGCGGCCGTGGGAGACGCGCGCCGTCGTCGGTTCGCAGCGCTTCCTGCAGCGGCTGTGGCGCAACGTCGTGGACGAGGAGACTGGCGCGCTGGTCGTCACCGACGACGAGCCGGACACCGCCACGCTGCGGGCGATGCACCGGGCGATCGCGGACGTCCGCGTCGAGATGGAGCACATGCGGCCCAACACGGCGATCGCGAAGCTCATCACGTACAACAACCACCTGACGTCCCTGGACCGCGTGCCCCGCTCGGCGGTCGAGCCGCTGGTGCTGATGGTCGCGCCCATCGCCCCGCACATCGCGGAAGAGCTGTGGCAGCGGCTCGGGCACGAGGGCTCCCTGGCTCGGCAGCCGTTCCCGACCGCGGACGAGCAGTACCTGGTCGAGGACACGGTGACCTGCGTCGTCCAGGTCAAGGGCAAGGTGCGTGGGCGCCTGGAAGTGCCGCCGACCATCTCGGACGCGGACCTGGAGTCGGCCGCCCTGGCGGAGCCGAACGTGGTCCGCGCGATCGACGGTGCCCCGGTGCGCAAGGTGATCGTGCGCGCACCGAAGCTCGTCAACATCGTCGTCTGAGCTTGTCGACGCCGTCGCCGCGCACCCGTCCCGCGGGCTCGCGCCTCGAGGGTGCCCTGGCGCGCAGCCAGGGCGCCTTCGGCACGCCCGCGCTCGCCCTCCTGCACCGCAAGGAAGGGCCCCTGGTCGTCGCCCTGCTCGCGCTGATCTTCACGCCCGGCCGTGCGACGGTGCCCACCGAGCAGATGCACGTGGAGGTCGAGGACCTGCTCGCCGAGGCGCGGGCTGCCGGCCACGACGTGCCCGACGACGCCGCCCGGGCGCTGTGCTCCCGCTGGGTGGCGGGGCGCTGGCTCGTGCGCGCGCTCGACGACGACGGCGTCGAGCAGTACCAGGTGAGCTCGCACGCGGCCGAGGCGCTCGCCTTCGTCGACCGCACCCAGGGTGCGCGAGCCCTGGTGAGCGAGTCGCGCATCCGCACCCTCCTCGTCGCGCTGGACGGGCTCGCGCGGGACGCCCGCCCCGACCGCGAGTCGCAGCAGCGGGCGCTGCGCGAACAGGTGGCACGCGCGCGCGACGAGATCGCCGCGGCGGAGGCGGAGCTCGCGCGGCTCGACGCCGGCGGCCCCGTCGTGCAGGCGCCCACCGAACGGCTGGTCGAGCAGTTCGACAACGTCGCCGCCCTGGTCCGCGAGCTCCCGGCCGACTTCGCCCGGGTGGCCGAGTCCATCGCGGAGCTGCAGCGCAGCATCGTCACCAGCCTGCGCCAGGACGAGCGGCCGACCGGAGAGGTGCTCGGCGCCTACCTGGAGGCGTCCGACTCGCTGATGCAGCGCACGCCCGAGGGACGGGCGTTCTCCGGCGCCATGGAGCTGCTCCGCGACCCGCAGCTGCTCGGCCAGGTCGACGAGCGGGTCCGGGCCGTGCTGGCGCACCCGTTCGCGGCCGACCTCCCACCGGACCGCCGCGAGGTCGTCCGTGCCCTGCACTCCCAGCTCCTCACCGCCGTCGACGGCGTCCTCGACGCCCAGGCGCGGGCGTCACGGACCATCACCCAGCAGCTCACCGTCCACAACCCGCTGCGCGACCGTGAGCTCGACGCCGCCCTGCGGGAGGCGACCGCCGCCATGGCGGAGTGGTTCCCGGAGTCGGGCCGTGCCGCACGCGTCGAACCCCTGCGCTGGCTCGAGCGAGCACGCCTCGGGCGGTTCCGCGCCCAGCTGCACGACCTGCGGCCCGACGCGCTCCCGGACCCGCTGACCGACCTCGACCTCGCCGACCACGACCCGGCCGAGGGTGCGCAGGCGCTCGGCGGACTGCTCGGCATGGGCGGCCCCCGCTACGACGAGACCACCGCGCACGCCGCACGGGTCCTGCGTGAGCGCGGCGACGCCACGGCCGACGAGGTGTTCGCCGCGGCGCCGCCCGAGCTGCGGCGCCCCGTCGAGCTGCTCGGGTACCTCGAGCTCGCCGTGCCCGGGGCGCTCGACGCGGCGCTCGCGGACGGGGACGTACCGGCCGACCGGCTGCGGCGGGTGACGACGGTGCGGGCCGACGGCAGCACCCGCGAGCTGGTCGTGCCGCAGGTGCCGATCGAGGTACCGACCGAGGTGCAGGACGACACGCTCGCCCGCCACGACGAGGAGGACGCATGACCGACACGACCACGGGGCCGGCCCTCGAGGCGACGGCCGGGTCGGCGCACGGGGCGGCCTCGTTCGTCGAGGCGCCCGCGATCGCCGACGACAACCCCGCCCTGTTCGCGGGTGACACGGGCGTCCTGCCCTACGAGGCCCGCCGCGCCTTGGCGCTGGTGCTGCAGCGGCGCTACCTGTCCGCTGCCGCGCACCCTGCGGAGTGGAAGGCGCTGCTGGCGCACCAGAACGTGCTCGCCTCCCGCTGTCACGACCTGTTCGTGGAGCTCGTCGTGGACCGGGACTACGAGATCGCCTACAAGCGGCAGGTGCGGGAGCCGGGCCTGAGCATCCCCGTGCTGCTGAAGGACGAGCCGTACAAGCGCGTCGAGACGCTGCTCATGCTGTTCGCGCGCAACCGGTTCCGGCAGGAGCAGGGCGCGGGGGAGCGGGCCGCGCACGTGGACGCCGAGGAGCTGGTGGACTACGCGCTCGGCTTCCTCGCCGCCGACGAGACCAACCTGGCGGCACGCCGCCGCGAGATCGACAACGCGGTCGCCACGCTCGTGCGCGAGCACGTGCTCGACGAGGTCGCCGAGGGCAGGTACCGGGTCCAGCCGGTCGTGGAGATCTTGCTGCCGGTGGACCGGTTGCGGGAGCTGACGTCGTGGCTTCGCGGTCGTGCCGCGGTCGCGCCGTCGGACGGACGCGCCGGGGTCACCGACGACGAGGCGGACGAGGTCGGCGAGGTCGACGAGACGGACGCGGTGGACGCGGTGGACGAGGACGAGGAGGCCCGCGCATGACGATCACGAGCGACGCGGCGGAGCAGACTGCCGCCCCGCGCATGCAGCAGTCGCTGTTCGGGCTGATCCCGACGGCCTCGGACGGGCGGCAGTGGACGGCCCGGTCCATGCAGCTGGTGAGCTGGGGCGGGTACCACGGCTACCACGAGGTGCGGTTCGCGGGGACGACGACCCTGCTCACGGGAGCGTCCGGGTCCGGCAAGTCCACGCTGCTCGACGCGTACATCGCGCTGATGATGAGCCACACGACGCCGTTCAACGGCGCGTCCAACACGGCGACGAGCGGACGCGCCCGCGGCCAGGAGCAGCGCAACATCGTCTCGTACGCCCGCGGCAAGCTCGACGAGGAGCGCAGCGCCGGGGCGGCGCGAGCCAAGGACCGCGTGCTGCGCGGCGAGACGTCGGACACGTGGTCGGCCATCGCGATGACCTGGTCCTCGCAGGCGGGGGAGCGGTTCACCGCTCTGCGTGCGTGGTACGTGCCCCGCGGGGCGCAGCGAGCGGACGAGACGGTGGCCGTCCGCGCCGTCGTCGACGCCGACTTCAGCCTGCGGGCGCTGGAGCCCCTGGTGGCGCAGCGGTTCGCCAAGGCCGGGCTCACGGCGGCCGGGCTGACGACGTTCGACACCGACAAGGCGTTCGCCACCCGCCTGCACGCCGCGCTCGGCATCGGCGCCGCCGGCGACGGCGAGAAGGCGATGCAGCTGCTTGGACGCATCCAGGCCGGCCAGCAGATCACCACGGTCGACTCGCTCTACAAGGCGATGGTGCTCGAGGAGCCGGAGACGATCCGGGTGGCGGAGCGCGCCGTCGAGCACTTCGACGAGCTCAGCGAGGTGCGGGCCGAGATGACGACCGCGCAGCGTCAGGTCGAGGTGCTGCGCCCGATGCTTGAGCACCGAGCGGCGATCGACCAGGCTGCCGCCGCGGCGCGGCTGGTGGACGAGCTCGGTCTCGACGGCGGCCCGGACGGCGCCGTCACTCCGTTCACCGCCTGGCGCGACCGCACCCAGCTCGACCTGCTCCGAGCGGCCGAGGCCGAGAATCGCGCGCAGCACAAGGCGGCGGCCGAGCGGGTCGCCGTCGCCGACGAGCGGCTCGGTGCGGCCGACGCCGAGCTGGAGCAGGTACGCGCCGACCAGCGGCGCAACGGTGGGGACGCCATCGAGGCGGCGGAGCGCGACGTGCGCACGGCGGAGCAGCGGCTCGCCGAGACGCGCCGTGCCCGCGCGGAGCTCGAGGGCCACCTGGCGCCGCTGGAGCGCGACATCGGCGCCCGGCGCGAGCTGGACGCCCTGCACACCGACGCCAGGCGGTACCTGGACGAGCGGGACACGCACACGGACGCGCTCTCCGAGGCCGTGGTCGAGGCGGCCGCGCGCGAGAAGGAGGCCGGCCGGGCCCTGGCCGACCTCGAGCGCGAGGAGGCCTCGCTCAAGGCGCGGCGCGGCAACGTGCCGCGCGAGCTGCACGAGGCGCGCGAGGCCCTCGCCCGTGCCGCGGGGATGCGCGCCGACGACGTCCCGTTCGTCGGCGAGCTCCTGGAGGTTCGCGGCGAGTACGAGCCGTGGCGCGACGCCGTCGGCCTCGCCCTGGGCGGCTTCGCCGTGACGATGCTCGTCGACGACGCGCGCCTCGACGCCTTCCGCGCCGCGATCGACGCGGTCCGGTCCCCGGTGCGGGTGCGCTTCGAGGGCGTGCCGACCGGGCTGCCCCTGCACGAGGAGACCGACCGCGCGCTGCTGCCCGGCCGGCTCGAGGTCACGGCCGGGCCGTTCGGCGGCTGGCTCGCGGGACGGCTGGCCGAACGGTTCGCCTACGTCTGCGTCGACGACCCGGCCGAGCTGGCGCGCCACGACCTGGCGCTCACCCGGACGGGCCAGACGTCCGAGGGGCGCCGCGGCGCGCACGGCGGCCAGGGCAGGGCGTCGGTGCTGGGCTTCAGCAACCACCGCCGGCTGGAGCAGCTCGCCGAGCAGATCGGCGCGGCGCACCAGGAGCTGCGGCAGGCGTCGGAGGCCTTGGCGGGCGCCCGGCTGCGGCAGAAGGGCGAGGCGGACCACTTCGTCGCGTACTCCCACGCGCTGCGCGCCTCCTGGGACGACGTCGACGTCCGCGGCGCCGAGGGTCGGCTCGCGGAGCGTCGCGAGCGGCTCGAGGCGCTCGTCGCGGGCTCCGACGTGCTGCGTGAGCTCAAGGCGGACGAGGACGCCCTGCGGGCCCGCATCACCGAGCTCCACCGCGAGCGGGCGGCAGCGCAGCACCGCGTCACCGAGCTGGGCGCCGCGTGGGAGCAGATCAGCGACCTCGTGGACCAGGTCGCGGACTCCGTCGAGCGTGCCGACGCGGACGGCGTCGAGCCCACGCCCGAGCAGGAGCGGCGCCTCAGCGAGCTGATGACCCAGGTCGGCTGGTCCGGGGTGGCGGGCGCCCCCGGCGGCGGGCTCGCCGACCTCACCACCGCCGTGGCGGCCGTGGTGCGCGAGCTGCGCCACGAGCAGGAGGCAGCGGTCGAGGCGGAACGTGCTGCGCGTGCGGCCCTCCGGGCGCTGTTCGAGCGGTTCAACGACACGTGGCCCGACCCCAACCGGACCGCGGACCCGGACGCCGCGTACGCGGACTTCCTGCGGATCTTCGAGGAGCTCGAGTACCAGCAGCTGTACCGCCTGCGCGACCGGTGGTCGGCGCACCTGCGGCAGATGTCCGGGGACCAGCTCACCCGCCTCAACAACGGCATCGCGCAGGCGGTGGCGGAGATCCGGGACCGCATGGAGCCGGTCAACGCGATCCTTGCGACGCTGCCGTTCCGCGACGACGGCCACCGGCTGCGCATCACGGCCACGCCCGTCGAGGGCAACGACGTGGCGTCGTTCCGCCGGCTGCTGCGCGAGCTGGCCACCGCCCCGGCCGGTGACGTCCCGCTCGCGGAGCACGAGCGCCGCTATGCGCGGATGACACGACTCGTCGACCGCATCCGGCCGGACAGCCCCGAGCGGCGCCGGCTGGTGGACGTGCGCGACCACGTGCGCATCAGCGCCGAGTGCGTGGACCTCCAGGGCAACCACGTGAGCGTGTACGACCACATCGCCGGCAAGTCGGGCGGCGAGTCGCAGGAGCTCGTGGCGTTCATCGTCGGAGCGGCGCTGCGCTACCAGCTCGGCGACGCGGGTGCCGAGCGGCCCCGCTACGCGCCCGTCTTCCTCGACGAGGCGTTCATCAAGGCCGACGCCCGGTTCGCGGGGCGCGCCGTCGGCGCGTGGCGCGGGCTCGGCTTCCAGCTGGTGGTGGGCGCGCCGCTGGACAAGGTGAGCGCGCTCGAACCGCACGCCGACGTCGTCCTGCAGGCCATCAAGGACGCCACAGGGCGCTCGCGGCTGGTGACGCTTGTCGGGGCGTGAGGTGCCGCGACACCGGTCGGCGCGACAGGGTGCCGTGGCCCCGCACCGCGCGGCCGGTCGTCCGACCCCGGATCAGCCCGGCTCGGGCAGGGAGCGGGACGTCGACGGGGCGGTAGCCAGCGGGACCAGCACCTCCAGGAGGAGCCGGTCCACGTAGGCGGGGTCGATCTCGGCGCCCTCGACGACCTTGCGGTAGGAGACGAGCGCCGGGACCACCGTGCTCACCAGGTCGAGGTCGCGGTCGGCCGGGACCTCCCCGCGGTCGCGGGCGCGCTCGAGGAGCGCTCGCATCTGCTGGACCTTCGGCCGCACGAAGCTCGCATGGAACTGCTGGGCGATCTCCGGGTCGCGACGGACCTCCGCCATCAGGCCGGGGATCAGGCGGTCGGTGGCCGCGTTCTTGCGGGCGCGCCGCAGCTGCTCGAGCGCTCGCAGGTCGCCCTCGAGCGAGCCGGTGTCCGGGACGTCCGCGGGGTCCAGGTCGTTCCCCAGCCCGCAGGTCACGGCGTCGACGGCGAGGTCCGACTTGGTCGTCCAACGGCGGTAGAGCGTGGCTTTGCTCGCTCCCGCGCGCCCGGCGACGGCGTCCATCGTCATGCCCTCGTAGCCGACCTCGGCGAGGAGCTCCCGGGCGGCGTCGAGGATCGCGACGTCGCGGGACGCGTCGCGGGGTCGCCCGCCGCGCACGACGGGAGCGGTCGGTGCGTCGTCGACGATGTCGTCGGCGGCCTTCATGGTGGTCCTTCCGTCCGTTCCTCGGCCTCCGGCTCGCCTCCCGGGCAGGTGTTCGCTCTGGGTGAACTGTCGGAGTATTTCGATACTCAGCGGTTTCGAAACTGCTGAGTACCGCTTAGGGTCGATCGTACCCGCGCCGGCACGTCCGGCGGCCGGGTCCCTCCGTCCTCTCGGGAGCACCCTTCATGACCACCCCTCCGGCGCCCTCGCGCGCCGCCACGGATCCTCGCCGTTGGCTGGTCCTGGCCACGGTCGCCATCGCACAGCTCATGGTCGTGCTCGACGCGACCATCGTGAACATCGCCATGCCCTCCGCCCAGGCCGAGCTCGGCTTCAGCGACAACGACCGCCAGTGGGTCGTCACCGCCTACGCCCTCGCGTTCGGCAGCCTGCTGCTCCTCGGTGGCAGGCTCTCGGACCTGCTCGGGCGTCGGCGCACGTTCCTCGTGGGGCTCGTCGGCTTCGCCGTCGCGTCCGCGCTCGGTGGTGCGGCCCAGAGCTTCGAGATGCTCGTGGCTGCCCGCGCGCTCCAAGGCGTCTTCGCCGCCGTCCTCGCCCCGTCCGCCCTCTCGCTCCTGACCACCACCTTCACCGAGCCGGCCGAGCGCGGTCGGGCGTTCGGCGTCTTCGGCGCGATCGCCGGCGTGGGCGGAGCGGTCGGCCTGCTGCTCGGCGGCTTCCTCACCCAGAACTTCGACTGGCGCTGGAACCTCTACGTCAACCTCGTCTTCGCGGCGATCGCCGTCGTCGCAGGGCTCGTCCTGCTGCCTCGCCACGAGCAGATCCGCCGCCAGCGGCTCGACGTCCCCGGTGTCGTGCTCGGCTCGGGCGGACTGTTCCTCCTGGTGTACGGCTTCTCCCAGGCGGAGCCCCAGGGCTGGGACTCGCCCTGGACGTGGGGCCCGCTCGTCGCCTCCGCCGTGCTCCTGGTGGCGTTCGCCCGCTGGCAGGGGCGCACGGCGCAGCCGCTGCTGCCGCTGTCCATCGTCCGCGACCGCGACCGCGCAGGGTCGTACGTCGGCATCTTCGTCGCCGGAGTGGGCATGTTCGGCGTCTCCCTGTTCCTGACGTACTACCTGCAGGCGACGATGGGCTACGACCCGATGCGCACCGGCGTGGCGTTCCTGCCGATGGTGGTGGCGACGATCGCCGCTGCCCAGGTCGCCACCAACCTCACCCTGCCCCGCCTGGGTGCCAAGGTGCTGGTCCCCGCCGGCCTCGCGAGCGGCGCGGTCGCGATGGCCTGGCTCTCGCGCCTCGACGTCGACAGCACGTACGCCTTCGGCGTCCTGCCGGGGCTCGTGCTCCTCGGCATCGGCATGGGCAGCGTGATGCCGCCGTCGATCCAGACGGCGACGAGCGGTGTCCAGGGGCCGTACGCGGGCGTGGCGTCCGCGATGGTCTCGACGTCCCAGCAGGTGGGCGGAGCGGTCGGGACGGCCGTGCTCAACACGCTCGCGGCGACCGCCGCGACGACGTACGTCGCCGACCACCTCCCGACCACGCCCGCCGTCGTGGCCCAGGCCGCGGTGCAGAGCTACGACCTCGCCTTCACCTGGTCGGCCGGGATCTTCCTGTGCGGCGCGCTGCTGACGGGCGTGCTCTTCCGGACCCGGGGCGCGCGCGACCGCCGGGCGGCGTCGGGTGCCGCCCAGGTCGGCACGGCCCCCACGCCCGCCCCGGTCGCCGGCGCGGCGCAGCCTGCCCGGGCCTGAGCCGTCCGGAAGGCCTGCCGTGCGGCCCGGCCGTCGTCCCACGCGGGGACGGCGGCCGGGCCCGTGTGTAGGGTCATGACGTGACCGAGACCACGCCTCTGATCACCAGCCCGGAGCCGACCGTCGAGGGGTTCGTGCGCGAGTACCTGCGCGAGCTGAACTTCTCGCAGGGCACGATCCTGGAGCGGGCCACGCCCAACGACCAGTACCTCGCGCTCGCGCGCACGGTGCGGCACTACCTGATGTCCCGGTGGATGCAGACCACGGTGAGCCAGTACCGCACCCAGACCAAGGCGGTGGCCTACCTGTCGGCGGAGTACCTCCTGGGGCGTCAGCTCGACAACGCGCTCATCGCGACGGGGCTGGAGGAGGTCGCCGTCGAGGCGCTCGCGAGCCTCGGCATCGACCTCGACGAGCTGCGCGCGGTCGAGGTCGAGCCCGGCCTCGGCAACGGCGGCCTGGGTCGTCTCGCCGCGTGCTTCGTCGACTCCCTCGCGACGATGAGCGTGCCGGCGATCGGGTACGGCATCCGGTACGAGTACGGCATCTTCCGGCAGACCTTCACCGACGGGCGGCAGGTGGAGGAGCCGGACAACTGGCTCGACAACGGCGCGCCGTGGGAGTTCGCGCACCCCGAGCACGAGGTCACCGTCGGGTTCGGCGGGCACACCGAGAAGTACACGGACGACGACGGCCGCGAGCGCTCCCGGTGGGTGCCGGGGTGGCAGGTGCTCGGCGTCCCCTACAACTACATGGTGCCGGGCTACCGGAACGGGCGGGTCAACACGCTGCGGCTGTGGAGCGCCCGGGCGACGCACGCGTTCGACCTCAAGATCTTCAACTACGGCGACTATGCCGAGGCGGTCCGCTCGCAGACGTTCGCGGAGAACATCTCCAAGGTGCTGTACCCGGAGGACTCCACGCCGCAGGGCAAGGAGCTGCGGCTGCAGCAGCAGTACTTCTTCGTCGCGTGCTCGATCCGCGACTTCCTCGACCAGCTGCTCCCGCCGGGCTTCGACCTGCACGACCTGCCGGACCGCATCGTCTTCCAGCTCAACGACACCCACCCGGTGATCGCGATCCCCGAGCTCATGCGCATCCTCGTGGACGAGCGCGGCTTCGAGTGGGACGACGCCTGGCAGGTGACGCAGCGCTGCTTCGCGTACACGTGCCACACGCTGCTGCCCGAGGCCCTGGAGGTGTGGCCGGTGGAGCTGGTGGGACGGCTGCTGCCTCGCCACCTGGAGATCATCTACCGGATCAACGAGGAGTTCCTGGCGCAGGTGCGCGAGCGCTCCGGCGGCGACGAGCTCCTGGTGCGGCGCATGTCGATCATCGCGGAGCACCCCGAGCGGTCGGTGCGGATGGCGTACCTCGCGACCGTCGGGGGTGCGAAGGTCAACGGCGTGGCCGAGCTGCACTCGCAGCTGCTGCGCGACAAGGTGCTCGCCGACTTCGCCGCGTTCTGGCCGGAGAAGTTCACGAACGTCACGAACGGCGTCACGCCGCGACGCTTCCTCAAGCTCGCCAACCCGGGGCTGTCGGCGCTGGTCACCGAGGCGATCGGCGACGGCTGGGTCACCGACCTCGACCGGCTGCGGGAGCTCGAGCCCCTCGCCGACGACGCCGAGTTCCGCCGTCGGTTCCGCGAGGTGAAGGCGGCGAACAAGGATCGGCTGGTGTCGTTGCTCGCGGCCCGCGACGGCATCGACATCGACCCGGCCACGATGCTCGACGTCATGGTCAAGCGCCTGCACGAGTACAAGCGCCAGCTCCTCAAGCTGCTGCACGTCGTGACGCTCTACGACCGGATCACGTCCGGGGAGCTGGCCGTGCAGGACGTCACGCCGCGCACGGTCGTCTTCGGCGCGAAGGCCGCGCCGGGCTACGTGATGGCCAAGGAGATCATCGCGCTGATCAACCACGTCGGGGCGGTCGTCAACGCGCACCCCGACGTCTCGACGGTGCTGCGCGTCGCGTTCCCGGCGAACTACAACGTCACCGTCGCCGAGACCCTCATCCCGGCGGCCGACCTGTCGGAGCAGATCTCGCTGGCCGGCAAGGAGGCGTCCGGGACGGGCAACATGAAGTTCGCCCTCAACGGCGCCCTGACCATCGGCACCGACGACGGCGCGAACGTCGAGATCCGGCAGCTCGTGGGCGACGAGAACTTCTTCCTGTTCGGCCTCACGGAGCCGGAGGCGAGCGCCATGGCGGAGGCCGGCTACCGCCCGTCGGCCTACTACGAGGAGAACGCCTCGCTGCGGCGCGCGCTCGACCTCGTCGCGCGGGGCACGTTCTCCGGGGGTGACGCGTCCGTCTTCGAGCCCGTCGTGTCCAACCTGCTCAACGAGGACCGGTTCATGGTGCTCGCGGACTACCAGGCCTACCTCGACGCCCAGGAGCGGGTGGAGCAGGCGTACGCCGACCCGGACGCGTGGAGCAGGTCGGCCGTGCTCAACGTGGCGCGCTCGGGGTTCTTCTCGTCCGACCGCTCGATGCGTGACTACCTGAGCCGCATCTGGCACGCGGCGCCGCTGACGACCGACTGACGGGGGAGCGGCGACCGGGCGACCGGTCGGGTGACGACGGGTCGGGCCGCGGTCAGCGCCGCCGGCGCGTGCCGAGGACGGTGCGGGTGATCTCCCGTGCCAGCGTCGTGCCGACGGTCGTGAGGATGGCGTCCACGGGACTGCGGGAGCCCCGCGCCGTGGTGCCGGACGGCCGGGTCCTGCGGGCGCCCGCGCCGTCGTGCCGGCGCGCCTGCGCCGCCTCCTTCTCCAGCTCGGCGGCGCGCCGGGCAGCCTCCCGGGTGGCGGCGTCCTGCGCGGCGCGTGCCTGCAGCAGCTCGTACGCGGACTCGCGGTCCACGGCCGCGCCGTAGCGGGCCTGGCCGGGCGACGCCGCCACCACGGCGTCGAGCACCTGCTGGGGGGCGGGGTCCATGGACGCCTGCGGAGCCCGGACCCGGGTCCATGCCACGGGGGTGGGGGCGCCCTTCTCGTCGAGCAGGGTGACGACGGCCTCCCCGGTGCCCAGCGACTGCAGCAGCCTCTCGAGGTCGTACGGCGACCTGGGGAAGGTCCTGGCCGCGGCCCGCAGCGCCGTGGCGTCGTCGGGGGTGAACGCGCGCAGCGCGTGCTGGACGCGGTTGCCGAGCTGGGCCAGCACGTCGGCGGGAACGTCCTTGGGGGACTGGGTCACGAAGAAGACGCCCACGCCCTTGCTCCGGATCAGCCGCACCGTCTGGATCACCTGCTGCAGGAAGTCCTTGGAGGCGTCGGCGAACAGCAGGTGCGCCTCGTCGAAGAAGAACACGAGCCGCGGCTTGTCGGGGTCGCCCACCTCCGGGAGCTCCTGGAACAGCTCGGCGAGCAGCCACATGAGGAACGTGGAGAACAGGGCGGGCCGGTCCTGCACCCCCGGGAGCTCCAGCGCCGAGATCAGACCGCGCCCGTCCGGCGCGGTGCGCAGCAGGTCGGCGGTGTCGAACGCGGGCTCGCCGAAGAACACGTCGCCGCCCTGGGCCTGCAGCCCGACGATCTCGCGCAGGATGACCCCGGCCGTCGCGGCGGACACGCCACCGATGCCCTTGAGCTCGTGCCTGCCCTCGTCGGAGGTGAGGTAGGCGACCGTCGACTGCAGGTCCTTGAGGTCGAGCAGCGCGAGCTGTTGTGCGTCCGCCCAGTGGAAGATCAGCTCCAGGCTGGAGGACTGCGTGGCGTTGAGGCCGAGCACCTTGCTCAGCAGCAGGGGCCCGAAGTCGGTGACGGTGGTGCGGATCGGCACGCCGGTACCGAGACCGCCGAGCGAGTAGAACTCCACCGGGTACGACGTCGGGGCCCAGCCCTGCCCGATGCTCGCCGCCCGCGCCGCGACCTTCGGGTCGTCCCGGCCGGCGACGGCGAGGCCGGACAGGTCGCCCTTGACGTCCGCCAGGAACACCGGGACGCCCTGGGCCGAGAGTCCCTCGGCCATCCCCTGGAGGGTCTTGGTCTTGCCGGTGCCCGTGGCGCCGGCGACGAGGCCGTGCCGGTTGAGGGTCGCCAGGGGAAAGCCCACCTGGACCGTCGGGTCGGGGGTCGGGTCGCCGCCGAGCGGTCCCGTCAGGAGCGCCCCGAGCGCGAGCGTGGCGCCCTGCGACGCATAGCCCGCGCGCACCTCGTCCGCATATCCCGGTGGTGCCGCGGACTGCGCGGCCGGCAGCTCGGTCGTGGGCGCGGCGTCGGGCGCGTCCGCGGGTGCCTTCGCCTCGGGTGCCTTCGCCTCGGGCGCCGGGTCTTCGGTGAGCGACGGCGGCGCGGTCCTGTGCGCGGCCTCGGCCGCCTCGAGGGCGGCTTGCGCGGCGGCAGCCCTGGCCTCCGCGGCCTCGGCCGCTGCCTGGGCCGCGGCGGCCCGGAGCGCGGCCAGCCCGGCGTCGTCGGTGGGCGGTGTCCCCTCGGCCATGCGCCGCACGCTAGCGCGGGGCCCGACGAGGTGCGCGGCGAGCGTCGAAAGTCCGGACACCACAGTTGAGAACCGTTCTCACATCTGCTTCACTGAACGCGCACCTGAGAAGCATTCTCAAATGCGGTCCTCTGTCGATCCTGGAGACACCCATGCCTTCCCCCACCCGCCCGCCGCGCGCTCCGCGTCGCGCCCGCCGCCTGCCGGCGCTCGGCGTCGCCCTGTCCGTCCCGGCGGCGCTCGCCGCCTGCGGCACGGCCGAGCCCGCGGCCGACCCCGCCGCCTCCACCGCCTCCACCGCGGAGACGACGGCGCAGGCCACCGAGGCGGCGGCACCGACGCCGCGCCTGGCCCTCACGTACGACGGCGGCGCCGTCGTCCTGGACGCGCAGACGCTCGACCAGGTGGCCGACCTGCCGCTCGAGGGCTTCACCCGACTCAACCCTGCCGGGGACGGGCGGCACCTGCTCGCCTCCACGACCGGCGGGTTCCGCGCGCTCGACCTCGGCGCCTGGGGCGAGGCCCACGGCGACCATCACCACTACTGGCGCGCGGAGCCGCGCCTCACCGAGGTCACCTACCCCGCCGCAGAACCGGGGCACGTCGTCGTCCACGACGGCCGTACCGCGCTGTTCGACGACGGGACCGGGCAGGTGACGGTGCTGGACTCCGCGCACGTGGCCGCGGGTGACGCGCCGGTGCGAGAGCTCACCACGCCGTCCGCGCACCACGGCGTCGCCGTGGCGCTCGCCGACGACACGCTGGTCGTCACCGAGGGCACCGAGGAGTCACGTTCGGGCGTGCGCGTCCTGGACGCGGACGGTCACGAGGTGGCGGCGAGCGACGCGTGCCCCGGCGTCCACGGCGAGGCGGTCGCGGCGGACGAGGCCGTCGTCCTCGGCTGCGAGGACGGGGTGCTCGTGTACGCGGACGGCACGCTCACCAAGGTCGACGCGCCCGACGACTACGGCCGCATCGGCAACCAGGCAGGCTCCGAGGCGTCGCCGGTCGTGCTCGGGGACTACAAGGTGGACCCGGACGCCGAGCTCGAGGAACCCACCCGCGTCTCCCTCGTCGACACCCGCACCGGCACGCTGTCGCTGGTCGACCTGCCCGCCAGCTACACCTTCCGGTCCCTCGCCCGGGGCGTCGACGGCGAGGCGCTGGTGCTCGGCACGGACGGTGCGTTGCACGTCATCGACCCCGACGACGGCACGCTCCAGGCGTCGATCCCGGTGATCGACCCCTGGGAGGAGCCCGCGCAGTGGCAGGAGCCGCGCCCAGCCGTGCTCGCGCTCGACGGCTCGGTCTACGTGACCGACCCGGCCACGCGGACGGTGCACGCCGTCGACGTCGAGACCCGCACCGTGTGGCGGTCGGCGACCCTGGACGTCGTGCCGAACGAGCTCAGCGGTGTCCCGGGCGGCGCGGAGGCGCCGGGGCAGCACGGTGAGCACGGGGACCACGAGCACGAGTGATCGCCCCGACGCCGCCCGGTGCGACCGGGCGGCGTCGGTAGACTCCCGCCGATGCTCATCGACCCGCCCGCCGTCCGCGTCGTCACCGACTCGACGGCCTGCCTTCCCGCCGGCACGGCCGGCGTCGACGCGCCCGTCGTCGTCCCGCTCCGTGTCGTCGCGGGGGAGGAGTCGTGGCGCGAGGGCGTGGACATCACCCCGGAGGAGGTCGCCGCCCGGATCGCGCGGGGAGAGCGCCTCAGCACCTCGCAGCCCTCGCCGGGGGAGTTCGCCGCCGCCTACCGGGAGCTCGCCGCAGACGGTGCGCGTGCCGTGGTCGGGGTGCACCTGTCCGGTGACCTGTCCGGCACCGTGCGGGTGGCGGCCGCCGCCGGGCAGCGCAGCATGCTCCCCGTCCAGGCGATCGACTCCCGGACGGTGGCGATGGCCCTGGGCTTTGCCGCGCAGGAGGCCGCCCGGTGCGCAGCCGCAGGTCACGACGCCGTGGCGGTCGCTGCCCGAGCGCGGCAGGTCGCGGCGTCCAGCACCACGATCTTCCTCGTCGACTCGCTGGACCACCTGCGCCGCGGTGGCCGCCTGTCGGCTCCCGCCGCGGCTCTGGGCACCGCGCTGGGCGTGCGGCCGATCCTCACCGTCCGCGACGGGCGGCTCGAGATGGCGCACCGGGTGCGCACGCGGCGGGCCGCGCTGGACCGGCTGGTCGACCTCGCCCTGCACGCTGCCGAGGCGTGCGAGCAGCCGGGGGTCGCCGTGCACCACCTGGGCGTGCCTGACCGGGCCGCAGACCTCGCCGAGCGACTGCGTGCCGGCAGCGGGGCCGAGCCGGTCGTGACGCCCGTGAGCGCCGTGCTCGGCGCGCACGCCGGGCCGGGGGCGCTCGCCGTGGTCGTCGCCGAGCTCGGCGGACACGATCACGGCGCCGTGCGCTGAGGACACTGCCCCCAGGCCGGCGTCGTCCACAGGAGCCGCCATGGCACCCCACCGCGAGAGGGTGCGAACCTAGCGTCGGCGCGTGACCACGACGCTCCCTCCCGACCCCGCAGCCGCCGAGACCGGGCCCGCCACCCCGGGCGCCCCGGACCACCGGCCGCCTACCGCCGGACCGTCCGCGGCCCTGGACGACGCTGCAGCGCGCCTGCGGGCCTGGCGCGCTGTCCGCGAACCGCCCGGAGCGGCCTCCGGACCGCCCGGACCGGAGCGCGCCCCCTCCGTCGAGAGCGCCAGGGACCGGGTCGTTCCGGGCCAGGCGGCGGGTCCCCGGTGGGAGCCCGACGGCTGGGAACCGCTGCCCGACGACGACGGGCCGACCGACGGGGACGAGCTCGGTGCCCGCCTCCGAGCACGGCGGTCGGCCCGGCACGTGGCCGCCGCGTACGCCGCCGCGCACGGGCACCCGCAGCTCGACGACCACACCGACCACGGCGGTGGCAGGCGTCGATGGTCGCTCGGCCTGCGTGCCGCCGTGGTGGCCTCGGTGGGGGTGCTCGTCGTGGCCGCGGTCGTCGCCGTCCTGGCGATGATGCAGCCCGACGACATCGTCACCCTCGCCGGAGACGACCGTGGGGCCGTCGAGACAGCGAGCCCCGGCGCCGTCGCGACCCCCGCCCCCTCCGCCGCACCTGCCACGGAGCCGTCCGGGGCGGTCACACCGGTCGACGGCGAGGACCGGGCCGCCGAGACGACAGCGGGCGGCACGGGCACGGGGACCGTCGTGGTGCACGTCGTGGGTGAGGTGCGCGAACCCGGCCTCGTCACGGTGCCGGCGGGAGCCCGCGTGGCGGACGCCGTCGCTGCGGCGGGCGGCACGACCCGGCGCGCGGACCCGGGGGCGCTCAACCTGGCCCGCGCCGTGGTCGACGGTGAGCAGATCCGGGTGCCGCAGCCGGGGGAGCAGGTCGTGCCCACCGAAACCGGCGCGGGCACGCGGGGCGGCACCGGCGACCTCAGCAGCGCCGGCGGCAACGGCGCGGGCGGTCCCGTCTCCCTCAACACCGCGACCGCCGCGGAGCTGGAGGAGCTGCCCGGGATCGGGCCCGCGCTCGCCGGGCGGATCGTCACCTGGCGGGACGAGAACGGTCCGTTCACCAGCGTCGACGAGCTGGACGAGGTGTCGGGCATCGGGCCCTCCGTCCTCGGGCAGGTCCGCGACCTGGTGACCCTGTGACCCGGTCGGCGACGCTCGACCCCCTGGAGCCAGGACGCGCGGCCGAACGCGTACGCCAGATGCCGATGGCGGCGCCGGTGGCTCCTCCCCGGCGCGTGGACCTGCGTCTGGTGCCGGCAGCGCTGGTCGCCTGGGGAGCGGCCTGGGCGTGCACGGGCCCCGCGGCCCCCTGGGCGCAGACCGTCTCCGCCGGCGCGCTCCTTGCATCCGTGGGCGTGGGAGTGGGTGTGGGCGCGACGCTCGCACGGGCGGTGTCGCGGGCACGCCCGCCGCGGGCGGTCCGATCCGTCGGAACCCACGCGGTCCTCCTGCTGGTCTGCCTCGCCGCCGTCGCCCTGAGCGCGCACGCCCAGACCGCCCGACAGCTCCCCCTGCGGGAGCTCGCCGCCCAGGGGGCCCGCGCGGAGCTGGTGGGCCGGGTCGCGTCGGAGGGGAGGCCAGCGACGTTCGGCGCCGGGACCCGCTGGGTGGTCTCCGTGCGGGAGATCTCTGCACGGGGCACGGGCTCCGACGCCACCGGACTCGTCGAGGTCACCTCCGACGGCCCGGCGCCGCGGTACGGGGCCACCGTCGCGGTGGCCGGCGTGCTGCGGTCCCTGCCGGCGGGCGACGGCCCGCTCGCCCGGCTCGCCGCGGCGGGGCCGGTCGTCGAGCGGGCGCCGCCGCACGCGGTGCTACGGGCCACCCATGTCCTGCGGTCGGCGCTGCTGGACGTCACCGCGTCCCTGTCACCGCAGGCACGCGGGCTGGTCCCCGGCGTCGCGGTGGGTGACACGACCCGCGTGCCGGACGACGTCGACCAGGCCATGCGCGCCACGAGCCTCACCCACATCACCGCGGTGTCCGGCGGTCACTTCGCGATCGTCGTCGCCACGCTCACCCTCCTGTGCGCGCTGGTGCGGGCTCCGCGCGGCGTGCGGGTCGCGGTCGTGGCGCTCGTCGCCGCTGCGTTCGTGCTGCTCGTGCGTCCTGAGCCCAGCGTGCTGCGCGCCGCCTGGACGTGTGCCGCGGCCCTGCTCGGGGTCGCGCTCGGGCGGCCCTCGTCAGGCGCCCCGGCGCTCGCGGCGGCCGCGACGGTGCTGCTCGTCGTGGACCCGTGGCTGGCGCGCTCCTACGGGTTCGTCCTGTCGTGCGCGGCGACGGCCGGGCTCGTGCTGCTCGCCGGCCCGCTCGCGCGCCGGCTCGCGCCGTGGACGGGTCGTCCGCTCGCGTTCGCCCTCGCGGTGCCGTGGGCCGCGCAGGCTGCGTGCGGCCCGGTGCTGCTCCTGATCGACCCGCACGTGCCGCTCCTCTCGGTCCCGGCCAACCTGCTGGCGACCCCCGCGCTGGTCCCGGCGACGGTGCTCGGCCTGGTCGCGACCCTCCTTGCGCCGTGGGTGCCCGGGCTGGCCTCCGCGGTGGCCTGGCTGGCGGGGGTCGCCACGGGATGGATCGCCACGGTGGCCACGACGTTCGCCGCCGTCCCCGGGGCGCGCCTGCCTTGGCCTGGCGGGCTCCTGGGTGCCGCAGCCCTGGCGCTCCTGACGGCCACGGGACTGGCCCTCGTGCTGCGTCGCCCGCCTGGGGAGGGCTGGCGACGGGAGTGGCGGGAGGCGGCACCTCGCACGGTGCGGCGGATGCGACGAGGGGTCCGGAGGCGGGTCCGGCGAGCGGTGGAACGCCACGGCAGGGGTCGCGCGTCCGCCGCCGCGGGGCTGGCGGGGCTGGCCGGGCTCGCACTGCTCGCCGCACTCGTCCTGACCGTGCCGCGGCTCGTCGCCGCGGGGCACCGGGCGCCGCCGGACTGGCAGGTGGTCGCGTGCGACGTCGGTCAGGGCGACTCGCTCGTGGTGCGCTCGGGCCCGGCGGCCGCGGTGGTCGTCGACGCCGGACCGGACGGAGCCGACGCCGGCCGCTGCCTCGACCGGCTGGGCGTCACCACCGTCGACCTCCTGGTGCTCAGCCACTTCCACGCCGACCACGTGGGCGGGCTGGCCGGGGTGCTGCGCGGCCGCACGGTCACGTCCGCCCTGGTCTCACGTCTCGACGCGCCCGCCGCGCAGGCCGCCGCGGTGCGCGCGGAGCTCGCGGCCGCGCGGGTGCCCGTCCGCACGGCCGCCGCAGACGACACAGGGACCGCCGGCCAGGTCGCCTGGCACGTGCTCGCCGCGGCCGGGGGCAGCACCGACGGCCGAGGTGAGCGCGCGCCTTCCGGCCGGACGGGCAGCGGCGAGGCGGACGGGGCGAACGACGCCAGCGTCGCGCTGGAGCTGCGGACGGCTTCGGGGCTCGACGTGGTGGCGCTCGGCGACCTGGAGGAGCCGGGACAGGAGTCGCTGGCCCGCACGCTCGCGGGGACCGGCCGCGCGGCCGACGTCGACGTGGTGAAGATGGCCCACCACGGTTCGCGGTCGCAGTCGAGGGCGCTCGCCCGACTCCTGTCCCCGCGGGTCACGCTCGTGAGCGTCGGGGCCGGCAACACGTACGGGCACCCCACGGACGACGCCCTCGAGCTGTACGGCTCGGTCGGGTCGGCGCTGGTGCGCACGGACGAGTGCGGCACCGCTGCGCTGGTCTCACGGGGGGACGAGATCGGGCTGGCCTGCGGGTAGCGCGGTGGCGGCCGCGTCGGCGGTTCGTGGCAGGCTGGGGGCGTGCCCGCCGCCCCGACCTCCCGCCAGTCCCGCCCCCCGCGTCGAGGTGGCCGCACCTCGGCGGCGAACAGCCGGCCGTGGGACGAGCCGACCCTCGCGCCCGTGCTGCTGGTGCGCGGACCCGAGGGGCTCCTCGCCGAGCGCGCGGTCGACGGTGTGGTCGGGCTCGCGCGCGAGCGTGACGCGACCACGGAGAAGGCGGAGCTCGAGGGCGGCACCTACGCGGCCGGGCAGCTCGCCGTCGCGGCCAGCCCGTCGCTCTTCGGCGAACCGAGCGTGGTCGTCGTGCGGGGCGCCGAGGCGGCCACCGAGGACCTCGTCGCCGACGTGGTCGCCTACGTCGCGTCACCCGACCCGGAGACGGTCGTCGTGGTGGTGCACGGCGGCGGGCAGCGCGGCAAGAAGATGCTGGACGCGATCATCGCCAGCGGCGCGCCGGTGCTGGAGTGCGACCCCATCACCAAGGACGCCGAGAAGGTCCAGTTCGTGACTGCCGAGTTCCGGGCGGCGCGTCGCCGGGCGGACGCTGCCGCGGTCCGCGCGCTCGTCGACGCTCTCGGCAGCGACCTGCGCGAGCTCGCCTCGGCGTGCTCCCAGCTCGTCGCCGACACGACCGGCACCATCAGCGAGACCGTCGTCGACCGCTACTACGGCGGCCGGGTCGAGGCCACGGGCTTCAAGGTGGCCGACGCCGCGGTGGCGGGCGACGCCGGCGGCGCCGTCGCGCTCCTGCGGCACGCCCTGGCCACGGGCGCCGACCCCGTGCCGATCGTCGCGGCCCTGGCGCTGCGGCTCCGGACGCTCGCACGGGTCGCGGCGATCCGCGGCGGTGCCGTCACGGCACGCGAGCTGGGGCTGCAGGACTGGCAGGTGCGCAACGCCCAGCGGGACCTGTCCCGCTGGACGCCCGAAGGGCTGGCCACCGCCATCGGTGCTGTCGCGCAGGCCGATGCCGACGTCAAGGGCGGCGGGCGCGACCCGGTCTATGCGGTCGAGAAGGCCGTGCTGACCATCGCCGGCTCCCGCCGGGGCTGACCGCCCGCTGCGCTGTGAGCGGGCTGTTGGCCCTCGTCCCGCCGTTTAGAG
>NZ_JBHUWC010000016.1:0-40383 GCF_042670225.1 Isoptericola sp. NPDC057191
AGGACAGCACCGTGCTGCCGTCGATCTCGTCCACCGCCTCGGGCGCGGGCGCCGGAGGCGCCGGAGCCGGGGCGGGCGCTGCGGGAGCCGGAGCTGCCGGAGCGGGTGCCGTGGGGGCGGGCGCCGCGGGGGCGGGGACCGCGGACACGATCGCGGGTGCCGAGGCGGGCGCACCCTCGGGCTCCTCGCCGTCCTCGTCCTCGTCCTCGTCCTCGTCCGGAGGACGGACGGCTGCCGCCTCGACGGACGAGTGGACCGTGGAGCCCCACAGGTGCCCGTAGCCCGTCGTCTCGTCCGGGGACGCCTGGTCCGGGCTCACCTGGTCCGGGCTCACCTCGTCGGGGCCCACGACGTCGTCCGCCCGGTCACCCTCGCGAGAGTCCGGTGCGGCCTCCCCGTCGCCCGCGACCCGCGGCACGTCGTCGGGCACCACGGTCAGGCTGGGCACCATCGTCGCCTCCGGCGCGATGGTGGCCTCGCCGGCCAGGGCTCCCGGGGGCGCCGGTTCCGCGACCGGGACGGGCACGGAGATCGCCGGCCCCACCGGGGCGGAGGGCACCGGCGACGCAGGCGGCGACGGAGCAGGAGCAGGAGCCTGGGACGTCGCGGGCGTCGGCGCGAAGGCCGGACCGTCGTCCTCCCACGGCTCGCGCACGCGCTCGGGGTGCCGGACGGGCGCCGTCGGCAGCGCGTCGCCGGTGAGCCGGGCGCCCACCGAGGTCACCAGGGTCACGCCCGCGTCGAGCGGGAGGGCGCGGGCGTCCACCAGGTGCTCGGGCTCGCCCACGCCCACCTGCACGGACAGGTCCACGACCTCGTCGAAGGTCCGCTCCGCCCAGGTGGTCACGCCCTCGCCGGAGACGTGCTCGCGCCCGCCGGCGCGGTCCACGGTGACGGACGTCGCGCCACGGCTGGCGACCTGCACCCGACGACCGTCGACGACGGCGATCGCGAACGGCGGCAGCGACGCGAGGCTCGCGCCGAACGACCCGGTGAGCACCTCCAGCACCGGCACCACGCCGCCGCCGTCCCCGAGCCGCGTCCACAGCTCGTCGACCAGCTCCGGCGTCACCTTCTCCGGCAGCACCACCACGGCACCGCCCCGGACCACGGCGTACGCCGGCCCGATCACGTAGCGCACGGTCACGTCATGGCCCCCTTCCACGGCGACCGCCGCGGCACCGTATCCTCGTCGTCGTCGTGGCTCCCGCGCCCGTCCCTCGGCGCCGTGCTCTCCAGGGCCTCCGTCAGCCCCGTGGCGTCCACCACGATGACGGTGATGTTATCCCGGCCGCCCGCGACGAGCGCCTCGCGGACCAGCCGCTCGGCGGCCACCTGCGGGTCGGCCTCGACGAGCAGCACCTCGGCCACTCGCCGGTCGGTCAGCTCCGCGGTCAGCCCGTCGGAGCACACGAGCATCCGGTCCCCCGGGTGCACGGGCAGGTACCAGAAGTCCGGCTCCGGGTCGTCGGGCGCGCCGAGCGCCCGCGTCACGACGTGCCGGCGCGGGTATGTCAGGGCCTCCTGCGCGGTGAGGCGGCCGGCGTCCAGGAGCTCCTGGACCTCCGAGTGGTCCACGCTGACCTGCTCCAGCACGCCGTCGGCGCTGCGGTAGGTGCGCGAGTCCCCCATGTTGACGACCAGCCAGTACGGCTCGCCGCCCTGCTCGGTGAGCACCACCCCGGCGAGCGTCGTGCCGGCGCCGCGGCCGGGCGCGGTCTCGATCGCGCGGACCGCGTCGTGGGCGGCGCGCACGCGCCCCCGCACGGCGTCCACCCCGACGACGTCCGCGCCGCCCAGGGGGGCGAGCGCCTCGACGGCCGCCGCGCTCGCGACCTCTCCCGCGTCGTGCCCGCCCATCCCGTCGGCGACGAAGAAGACGGACCCGCCCGCGAGGTAGGAGTCCTCGTTGAGCTTGCGGCGGGCGCCCTGGTGCGTCGCCGCGCCCCACAGCAGCCCGAGGCTCACGGGGACGGTCATGCGCCCGCGTCCTGCCCGACGACGGTGAGCCGGCGCGCGCCCGCCTGCACGACCCAGCCCGCCCCGACCGTGACCGGCCGCCCCGCGGTGAGCTCGTGCACGGCGCCCGTGGGGTCGATGACCGCGCTGCCGTTCGTGCTGCCGAGGTCCGTGACCTGCAGCCCGTCGGCCGTGGGCACGAGCTCGAGGTGCGTCTTGGAGACCGACCGCGTCGGGTCGTCGACCCGCAGCAGCGTCGCCGGGGCGCCGCCGTCCTGCTGCGGGTGGCGGCCGACGAGCGTGCGGGTCGCGACGTGCACCCGGCGCTCCGGGTCGACCTCGACGACGATCCGCGGCGGTGCGCTGCCGTCGCCGGTGCTGCGGCGCGAGGAGACGCTGAACCGCGTGGCCTCCAGGTCCTCCAGGTCGTCCGCCACGGGGGCCGGCGCCGCGGGTTGGACCGGTCCGACGGGTGCGACGGGCGCGACGGGTGCGGGCGCCTGGACGGGCGTCGACACGGTGCCGATCGGTCGCTGCGAAGCCGCGGTGGGCGCGGCCTGCTCCGCGGGTGCGGCGGCGCCGGCGGCCCCCCGGTGCACGGTGTGCGCCTCGATCCCGGACAGCCCCGCGCCGGCAGACCCGGCAGGTGCGACGGGTGCGACGGGTGCGGCGGGTGCAGAGGGGGGTGCCGCGGGCGAGGACCCCGGCACGCCGGTGATCACGCCGCCCGCGGGTCCGTCGGCACGGCCCTGGCCTGCCGGGAACGCCCACGGGTCGGCCGACGCGGCGGCAGGTGCCCCGACGGGTGCGGCGGCGGGGGCGCCGGCGGTCCCGGGGCTCGCGGGCGACGCGGGGGCGAAGCTGCGCGGCGGCGCGTCGCGGACGTCGCGCACCAGGCTGCGTGCGGCCTTGTCCTGCCAGCCCTGCCGACGGCCGGAGGAGTCGAACGTCGGCGAGACGAGCACCAGCACGGTCCCGACGAGCGGCACCACGCCGCAGCCGGCCAGGACGAGCCAGCGCAGCAGGCCCCGCCCCGCGCCGACCGGGCCACCGCCGTCGGCGGCGACCGTGCGGATCCCGAGCAGGCTGTTGCCGACCGTGCGGCCCGCCAGGCCGTCCCACAGCGCCAGCCCGAGCCAGCCGAGGAAGCCGACCAGCCCGGCGACGACGTACATGACGACGAAGGCGCCGAGCACCTCCTGCTGAGCCGCCGCCTGCCCCATCTCCGTCGTCGCCGCGCCCAGGTCCGCGAGGCGGGCCGGCAGCCGCGTCGCGATCGCGACGACCGCCGCCACGACGCCGGTGAGCAGGGAGAGCGCCAGCAGGTCGAGGACGTAGGCGCCGGCTCGCCGGCCCACGCCGGCGAGCGGCAGCTCCGCGGGTGCTCTCGGCGATGCTCCCGGCGTCCCGGCGGTGCCCTGCACCAGCCCGGCGGGCGCGCGGCGGGTGCGCTCGCGCAGCTCCGGCTCCGTCGTCACCTCCAGGCTGGAGGTCGGCGGCCCGGAGGCCGAGGCCCCGGGCGCCGTGGGCGTGCGGTACGCGGTCGCCACCGTGGGCGTGCCGCACACGGAGCAGAACGCGCCGCTCTGCTCGCTGGCACCGCAGGCGGTGCACGTCGTGGTCATCGATCCTCCTGCCGCCGGGCGCGCTGCCTGCGGCGTCGCGCGCGCGCCATCCTGTCATGCACCGGACGGACGACCGCCCGGCCGGCCCGGGCCAGCGCCGCGGGCACCGCGGCCATCCAGCCGCGCAGCACCGCCGGCAGCGGCGGGGCGTCGGCGCCGCGCACCGAGCGCAGCGAGAGCCGGGCCGCGACGCGGCGCCGCCACGGCACGCCGGCGCGCATCTCCCCGACCGCCGAGTCGACGTCGGCCCAGTACTGCGCGACCTCGTCGTCGGTGGGGGTCTCCGCCCCGAAGACCGAGGCGTCCGCGCGGTGCGCGAGCAGCACCGTGCCGCTGCTCGCCGTTGGCAGCCTCTCCGCCAGGAGGCGTGCGCCCTCGCGGCGGGTCGCCGCGCGCGGCACGCCGGCCCCGAGGTCCGTCGCCACGTCGACCACCTCGCGCCAGCCGCCCGAGACCCGGTCGGCGAGCACGGGGGCCGTGCGGCGGCCCCGGCGACGGCGACGCTTGTAGCCGAGGATGAGCAGCAGCGGCAGCGCGACCAGCGCCAGCGGCACGCCGACCGTGACCGCGATCATCGCGACCTGTCGCCAGTCGATCGCGGACTGGTCGTCGTCCTGGTCGTCCTCCTCGACGTCGCCGGCCTCCGCCTGCGGCGGCTCCTCGGGCGACTCGGGCGTCTCGAGGACCGGCGGCTTCGGCACCTGCTTGGAGCGCGGCAGCGGCTCCACCTTGTTGTCCTCGTCCGGGATGACGTCGAACGGCACCCAGCCGTACCCCTGGAACGGCACCTCGACCCAGGCGTGCACGTCCTCGCCGGTGACGACGTACGGCTCGCCGGACTTCAGGGCGTCCTTGTCCGGGTAGAAGCCCATGACGACGCGGGCCGGCACGCCGGCCTGCTGCGCCATGAGGGCGAACGCCGTGGCGAACTGCTCGTCGTCGCCCACCATCTCGTCCTGCGCCAGCAGCGCGTCGATCCGCGCGGCGGAGTGGCCGGGGCGCGACGGCGGCTGGTTCTCCAGGCCGCTGGAGTACACGCCGGTGGCCTTGAGGGTGTCGCGGATGTTGACGAGCCGCTCGAAGGGGTCCGTCGCGTCCGCGGCGAACTGCGCCGACTTGCCCGGGACGGCGTCGGCCACGTCCTGCGGCTTCGGGAGGTCGACGTGCTCGATGGGCGTGGAGGCGAGTGTCTTCTCGTCCGGCGGCGCCGCCACGACGGCCTGGAGCTCGTACCCGTCGCCCGGCTGCAGGCCGGCCGTGGTCAGCGCGGTGCCGGACGTCGCGTTGTAGTACGTGCCGGCGGCGAGCTCCGCGGCCCGGTCCCCGGTGTACGTGATGCCGGCGAGCTGGCCGACGTCGGGGACCCACACGCCGGAGTACCCGAGGACCGTCACGTCGACCGGGCTGCGCGTGCCCGCCGCGACGGTGTCCACGACCTCGCCCGCGCGGTTGAACACGCCGGTCGCCCGGCTGCTGGACGCGTCGTAGACGGTGCCGGCGTAGGTGTCGAGCGTCGCGAGCCGGACGCGGCCGCCCTCCGGCATGCCGGTGACGCTGAACAGCTCGGTCTCGGCGAGGTCCTTCGTGTAGTGCCGGAAGCCGACCAGCGGGCTCGTGTACTGGTGCAGGTCGAGCGGGGGCGTGATCAGCTCGCGCAGCGCCATCCGCTCGCCCTGCGCCGCCTGGGGCGCGACGAGGACGGCGGCGACCCCGCCGAGGGCGAGGAGCCCCGCGCCGCCCCGGACGCGCTGGGCGCGCAGGCGACGGGTGGCCGACCGGCTCGCGTCGGACAGCAGCCGGTTGGCGCCCATGCGGCTCTCCGCCGCGCGCCACGACGCCCACAGCAGGCCGACGACGGCCACCACGAGGCCCTGCACCAGCGGGTACGCGGGCAGGATCGTGCCCAGCAGCGCCACCCCGGCCAGCGCGACGACGACGGGCAGCAGCGCCCAGGCCGCGTGCCGGGCGCGCCACGCGATCGTGCCCGCGAGCACCGCCGTCAGGTACAGCAGCAGGTACGGGACCACCGCGAGGTCGGGGAACGACGCGATGGGCGGCACGGTGGTGACGAACGCCTTCCAGCCCTGCACCGCCCCGACCGCGAGCTCCTGGAGGGTCTCGAGCGAGGGCACGACGCCCGCGATCGCCGTGCCCGGCAGCGCGAGCACCCCGCCGAACAGGAAGTAGGCCAGCACCGTGGCGCCGGTGGTCAGCAGCACCGACCAGCGCAGCCACGCGCCGAGCCAGGCGACGAGCAGGCCGAGGACGGCCCCGCCGAGCGCGGGCACCAGGTAGCCGGTGGTCCCCCACGCCGGGCCGAAGCCGACGGCGACGACGCCCAGCAGCGCGAGCAGCACGCCCCCGTCCACGGCGCCGGCGGCCGACGTGGCGCGGCCGCGGTCCTCGCGGCGCGCGGTGGCGCGGGTCGTGCCCGCGCGCACCGACGTGCGCGACGTGCCGCCCGTGCGTCCGGTGCTGCCGGTGTGCCCCGCGTGCGAGGTCCGGTCGTCCGGGTTCTCGGCGGGGGCGTGGCCCTCAGTCATTCATCCTCCGCAGCGCGTTCGGCAGGTCGGCCAGCTCGCCGAGCGTCAGCACCTGCATGTCGGCCACCCGGCCGCGGCTCACCTTCGCGCCCGGCACGCACTGCATCGCCACGAGGCGGGCGTCGACGGGCAGGCGCACGGCGGCGGCACGCAGGTCGGTCGGGGTGACCCGGGAGCCCACGACCACCGCGACGACGGACGCGTCGGTCACCGTCGCGGACGCGACGCGCGCCACCTCCGCGAGGCTGGTGCGGGCGGGGCTGAGCTCGAGCCGGGTCAGGTCGTCCAGCAGGCGCGTGCGGTGGTCGCCCCGCACCCGGCCGCGCTGCACCAGCACGGTGAGGCCGCCGTCCTCGCGGATGGCCTGCAGGCCGAGCGACCCGCACACGGACACCGCGAGCTCGAACTCCTCGGGGTCGGCGTAGTCGTCCTCGCGCGTGGAGAGGATGACGGCCAGCCGCGAGCGGCGCGTCTCCTCGAACTGCCGCACCATGAGCTGGCCCGTGCGGGCCGTGGACTTCCAGTGGATGTGGCGGCGGTCGTCGCCCGGCACGTAGTCGCGCAGGGCGTGGAACGACACGTCCGAGTCGGAGATGTCCGGCGTGACGCGGCCCTCGAGGTCGTGCAGGAGACCCGTGGACGACCCCGACAGCGGCAGCGTGCGCGGGTGCACGAACAGCTCCTCGGGCTCCGTCCACGTGAGCTCGCGGCGCAGCAGGCCCAGCGGGTCGGCGCGCACGGAGCGCACCGGGCCCAGGGGGATCACCGCGCGGCGGTGGGTGGGGACGGCGAAGATCTCCTCGTGCTCGCTGTCGGGACGCAGGCGCGGCACGGGGAACGTCGCGATGCCCTGCCCCACCTGCAGCTCCATGACGGCGGGCAGCATGGTCCGGGTCGAGCCGTTGCGCACCAGCAGGCGGCCGACGGCCCGGTCCCCCACGACCACGCGGCGCGACGCGACGTCGAGCGTGACGTCGTAGCGCAGCCGGCCGAGCACGAAGACGACCGCGCCGAGCAGCGCCACGGTCACGGTCGCCGCGACGACGGCCCACTCCTCCCAGCGCAGCGCGACGCCGGCCCACCAGGCCGCGGCCGTGAGCGCGAGGACGGCCCAGCCGAACGGCGACACGACCCCCAGCACGGGGGTGGTGCGCGCCCAGGCGCGGGCCACGGCGGGGCGGACGGCGCCCACGGCGGAGGCACCCGTGCCGCGCACGCCCGCAGTGAGGCGGCCAGGGAGGCGGCCAGTGAGGCGGCCAGGGAGGCGGCGCGGGGCACGACGCGCGGGCCCGGCCGCGGGCTCGGGCGTCGCGACCGCGGGCTGCTCGGCGGGCGCGTCGGTCTCCCGGTCGGTGGTGGTGGTCATGGGGTCGCCTCCTCTCGGCGTCGGGCCGTGCGGACGGTCAGGCGGAGCGGCGTTCCTGCGGGGCGGCCACGTCGCTCAGCAGGCGGGAGATGGTGCCCTCGGCGGTGGCGCCGCCGAACTCCGCCTCCGCGTCGAGGACGAGACGGTGCGCCCACACGGGCTGCAGCAGGTCCTTGACGTCGTCGGGCAGCACGTAGTTGCGCCCGTGCGCCGCCGCCCAGACCTTCATGCAGCGCACCAGCGCCAGCGCGCCACGCACCGAGACGCCGACGTGCACGTCGGCCGCGGCGCGCGACTCCTCCGCCAGGCGGGAGACGTACTCCAGCACGGCCGGGTCCACGTGGGTGGCGGCGGCGAGGTTCGCCATCTCCACCACGGCCTGGCCGGTGATGACGGGCTGCAGGGCGGCGCTGCGGTCACGGACGGCCGAGCCCGCGAGGATCTCCACCGTCGAGGTGAGGTCGGGGTAGCCGATCGAGGTCTTCATGAGGAAGCGGTCGAGCTGCGCCTCCGGCAGGCGGTAGGTGCCGGCCTGCTCGATCGGGTTCTGCGTCGCGACCACCATGAACGGGCTGCCCGCGTGGTGGGTGACGCCGTCGACGGTGACCTGGCCCTCCTCCATGACCTCCAGCAGCGCGGACTGCGTCTTCGGCGAGGCGCGGTTGATCTCGTCCGCGAGCACGATGTTCGCGAAGATCGGGCCCTTGTGGAACTCGAACGTGCCGGTCTTCTGGTCGTAGATCGTCACGCCGGTGACGTCCGACGGCAGCAGGTCGGGCGTGAACTGGATGCGGTGGTTCGTGCCCTGGACGCTCGCCGCCATCGCGCGGGCGAGCATGGTCTTGCCGGTGCCCGGGGCGTCCTCCAGCAGCAGGTGGCCCTCGGCCAGCATGCACGTCAGCGCCAGCCGGATCTGGTCCTCCTTGCCGAGCACGGCCTGCGCGACGTTCCCGACGATGCGGTCGAAGGTCTGGGCGAACCAGGTCGCCTGCTCGGGGGTCATCGTGCTCATCAGGGGGTTCTCCCAATCGTCAAGCTCGGTCTGTCGGGGGTGTCGGCGGTCGGCACGCGGGTCACCGCGGCCACGCCCTGCGTTCGGTCCACTCCGGGTGGCCGTCGACGGTCAGCCACACGTCGGCACCGTTCATGATCCCGGCCACGCAGTACAGGTTCACGTACCCGCCGGCGGACAGGTAGGCGGTCTGGGTCGAGAACATGCTGGTCGAGCCGCCGGAGTTGTCCCAGCAGTGGAAGTCGTACGTCCCGGACGGGAAGTCGGCGTTCGCGTTGGCCCGCACCCGGGTGCAGTTGCTGGTGTTGCACCCGTTCACCCGGTACACGATGCCCGAGTCCGTGGCCCAGATCTTCGGGTTCGGCGGCGGCGGGGCGGTCGTGCGGCCGCTGTCGGAGGCCGACACCGACCCCGCGCTGTTCGTCGCCGTCACGGTGACGCTGTACGACTTGTTCCCCGAGGTGTAGTCCGGGGAGCCGCTCACGTCGATCCGGCCGGCGGAGCTGCCCGACTTCGTGCCGTCCGACCCGGTGAGGGTCCACTTCAGGGAGCCCGAGTCGCCGTGCCAGGAGCTCGGCCCGCTCACGGTGAAGTACCCGTCCGTCGACGACGCCTGCGTCCAGACCACCCGCGGCGCGTCCGGCTTGGCGTACACCTTGACCCCGCCGGTGTTCCCGCTGAGGGCCGAGGTGCCGCCCGCGTTCGTGGCCTGCACCTGGAAGGTGTAGGTCGTCCCCTCGGACAGCCCCGACGTGAACCGCAGGCTGCCGGCGCCGCCGGAGGCCGTCATCGCCTGTCCGTTGCTCGCGACGACCCGGTAGGAGGTCACGGGCGAGCCGTTGGCGTCGGCGGCGTTCCAAGAGATCACCGGGACGCCGCTGCTGTCCTGGGCCTTCACGCCGGTCGGGACGCCCGGCTTGCCGTACGGCACCACCTGGTTCGACGCCGGGCTGGCCGCGCCCTGGCCCGCCTTGTTCTCGGGCACCACGGTGAACGTGTACGCGGCCTCGTTGTCCAGGCCCGTCGCGTGGTAGAGCGTCTCGGTGGTGTCCTCGGTCTTCACCACCGCGCCGCCCTGGAGGGTGGACACGTGGTACGTGATGGCGCTGTCGCCGTTGCCGTCCGGTGCGGGCCAGGTCACGTCGATCCGGCCGCCGAGCTCGTCCGCCACGCGCGTCGCGGACGGCTGACCCTGACCGAGCGGCACGCCGGCGGGGATCTCCTCCGCCGAGGGGGCGCCCCAGTCGGACGGGTCGGGCGCCTTGTTCACGGCCTGCACGGCCACGGTGTACGCCGTGCCGTTGGCCAGGCCCTCCCAGGTGTACGACTGGCCCGTGACGCAGGAGACCTCCGAGACTCCGGTCGCGGGAGCGGGCGAGATCCGCAGGTTGACGCACTTGATGGCCGAGCGGTCGGTGTAGGTCGCGTTGACCCAGGTGACGTCGATCGCCTTGTCGCCGAACGCCAGGGTCGGTGCCGCCGGCGGGTCCGGCTTCTCGTCCGGCCGTGCCTCGGCGGAGGCCGGGGACGCCGGGGAGTCGCCCACCTCGTTGGTGGCCACGACCTTGAACGTGTACTTCACGTCGTTGGTCAGCCCCTCCAGGGTGCACGTGGTCGTGGGGCAGTCGAACGAGTCGCCCCGGTTCGACGTCACCGTGTACCCGGAGATGTCCGCGCCGTTGTTGATCGGCGGCGTCCACGACAGCACGACCGTCTCGGAGCGCACCTCCTCGACGACCGGCGTCGCGGGCGCCTCCGGCACCCCCAGGACGGTCAGCGTGATGCGGCCCTCGACGAGGCGGTCGGGGTCCTTCGTCGCGTCCTGCACGCGGTAGGACGCCACCAGCGTCCCGACGAAGTCGCCCGCGGGCGTGACGACGACCTTGTCGCCGTCGACGACGGCGTCGCCCTCGCCGGTCTCCACGCCGCTGCCGATCAGCTCCAGCCCCTTCGGGTCGAAGGGGTCGATGTCGTTGGCGAGGACCGGGACGGCGACGGCCTTGCCCTGGTGCGCGCCGTCGACGCTGTCGGGGTTCGCCTTGGCGAGCGGTCGCGTGGACGCGACGACCGTGGCGGCGAGCGTGCCCTGCACGGGCTTGTTCTCGCCGTCGGACACCGTGAACGGGATCGTCAGGCTGGCGCCCTTGACCGCCTCGGGTGCGGCCTGCAGCGTCACGACCGAGCCCGTCAGCGACGCCGTCAGCCCCTGCGGCGCGGAGCCGAGCGAGAACGACAGCGCGTCACCGTCGGGGTCGGTGGCGAAGCGTGCCAGGTCGACCGTGCTCTCCTCGCCGGCCGCGACGGAGCCGGACGGCGCACCGGGCTCGGGGGGCAGATTCTCCGGGGGCAGCACCGTGATCGGCACCTGCACCACGGCGGTGTGCGCGTCGTCCTCGGGCCCCTCGCCCAGGCCGTCGGTGACCAGCACGCTCACGGCGGCCGGCCCCACGTAGTCCTCCTGCGAGGTGTACACGAGCCGCTGGGCGTCCTTCACGACGACGGTGCCCGCGACGGCGCTGGCGCTGTCCGCGTCCGCGATCGCGACCTTCCCGCCCTCGGCGACGACGACGGCGTCGCGGAGGTCGACGGTCAGGGCCTCGCCCGACTTCACCTGGAGCGGCGAGAAGCTCGGCTTGAGCATCGGCGCGGGCCCCTCGGGGTCCTCCGCGTCGTCGGCGCTCGGCTTCTTCGTCGCCGGCACCTGGACGAAGGCCTTGCCCCGCAGCCCGTCCTGGTCGGTCACGGTGTAGGTGAGGACCTGCCGCTCCGCGGTGAGGCGCACCTCGATCGTGCCGTCGGTGCCCACCGTCGCGGTGTCCGCGTCGGCGGTGACCTGCAGGTCGCTCGCCGCGCCGTCCGGGTCCTCGTCGTTGTCGAGCACCGGCACGGTCACCGACGACTGGTCGGGCGTGATCGCGCCGGGCAGGACGATGTCGTCGCGGGCGATCGGCGGGAGCAGCGGCGCGTCCGCGGCGACCTCGAGCGTCACCGCGCCCATGGCGCGCGCACCCCACGTGTCCTCGATCGCGTAGTAGAAGCCGTACGAGCCGTCGTCGTCCGGCGTGCGCACGACGACGCGACCCTTCTCGACCTTCGGCGCCAGGGGCTCCTTCGCCTCCAGGGCGCCCGGCACGAGGCCGAACTGGTCGCCGTCGGGGTCGGAGTCGTTGCGCAGCGGGGCGACGACGACGTCGCGGCCGGGCCGCGCCGTGACCACGTCGTCCTCCGCGACCGGCGGGTGGTTGGTCGTGGGCGGCGGCGCGATGCCGATCCGCACCGCGCCCTCCGCCGTCGCGCCCCGCGCGTCGACGACGGCGTACGTCAGCGTGTCCTGCCCGACGACGCCCCGTGTCGCCTTGAAGTCGATGTAGCGGCCGTCGACGATCTCGGCGATGCCCTTGGCCGGCGGCCGCACGAGGTTGACCAGCTGCACGGAGTCGCCGTCCGGGTCGGCGCCGTCCAGCGGCACCTGCACCCGCACGGTCCCCCCGGACACGACGCGCGCCTGCGCGTCCGGCGGGGTCGGCGGGCGGTTCTCCTTGCCGTCGCGCACGTGGATCGTGACCTGGGCGGAGTCCTCCTGCCCGTTCTCGTCCGTCACGGTGTAGATCGCGTACGCGGTGGTCGCTTCCTTGCCCGCCCGGAACCGCAGGACGCCCTCGGAGACGAACAGCTCGCCCTGGTCCGGCTCGACGTCCTGCACCAGCTCGTCGTCGAGGGTGAGCTCGAGGCCGTCCGGGTGCGTGTCGTTGTCGAGCACGTCGATGTTGACGTAGTCGCCCACGCGCACCGTCACCTCGTCGGCCGCCGCGCTCGGGGGCTGCAGCCGCGTCGGCGCCGGCACGGGCAGCACGCGGACCTGGCCGGTCGCCGTGCCCGAGCCGTTGGAGACCGTGTAGGTGAGCGTGACGACCTCGGAGATGCGGCGGCTCTCGGTGACGCGCAGCATCTGGTGCCCCAGCACCGCCACGGCCACGCCCGCGTCGTCGGGCACGTCGACCGACTGCACCACGAGCACGCCGCCGCCCGGGTCGCTGTCGTTGGCGAGCACGTCCACCAGGGTGGACCCGCCCGCCGGCAGCAGGGCCGTGTCCGCCACGACCACGGGGTCGCCGCTCAGGGCGTCCGGGTCGAGCACGTCCACGCGCACGACGCCCGTGGTCGCGCCGGGCCCGTCGGTGACCTGGTAGAGCACGTCGTAGGACTTCGGCTCCTGCGCGAGGAACGTGAAGGTGCCCGCGTCGTAGTTCGGTGTGATCCGGGCCGGCGAGGCCTCCGAGACGCTCGCCAGGCGCAGGTCGTCGCCGTTCGGGTCGGAGTCGTTCTTCAGCGGCTCGACCGTCACCGGCTGGCCGGCGGCCACGACCACGTGGTCCCCCACCGCGACGGGCGGCTTCTGCGTCGCGCCGACGACGTCGACCCACAGGGTCCCGTCGACGACCTTGCCGCGGCCGTCGCCCACCGTGAGCGCGACCTTCTTGCGGCCCGTCGTCTTGCCGTCGTCGCGGAACTCGACCGTGCCGTCCGGGTAGGCCCGCACCTCGTCGCCCTTGACCGTGGACGACGCCGTGGCGAGGAGCACGTCGTCGCCGTCCGGGTCGCGGAAGTACGACAGGACGCGGATCGAGCCCTTGCCGCCCTGCGGCACCGTGAGCACCGGCTCGCCCGACTGCTCGGGGGCGTCGTTCTGCGACCACGGCACCACGCTGAGGTGGACGGTCGCCTCGTCGTGCCCGCCGCGGCCGTCCGACACGACGTACGGGAACGTCACCGACCCGGTCGCGTCCTCGGGGACGACGGCCTGCAGGGCCGCCCCGCCCAGCACCTCCTGCACCGTGACGCCGTCGGGCTGGTCGCCCGCCAGGCTCGCGGTGATGACGTCGCCGTCCGGGTCGAGGTCGTTCGCCAGCACGTCGAGCACGGTGGCGCGGCCCGGCCGGACCCCGAGCTTGTCGTCCTTCGCGACCGGCGGGTCCTGCTTCTCCCGGTCGACGATGCTCTGGTCGACCATCTCGGGGGTGTCGTCGTCCGCGTTGGGGTCGTCGCCGTCCCCCTCCTCCGGCAGCTGGATGTCCCAGTCGTCGACCTTCTCGTACTCGTCGAGCGCCATCCAGAGCGTGCCGGCGGTGAGGTCGTTGAGCACCACGTTGCCGCGGTTGACGCGGTAGGCCAGGCGCGTGTCCTGGTCGATGCCCTCGAGCACCCGGTCGACGTCGCGGTCCGTGCCCTCGCAGTCGCGCACGATCTGGCCGCTGCCGGACCACGCGCCGTAGAGGCAGCCGCCCAGCTGGACCGGGGCGGCGGGCGTGCCGGTGGCCCGGCGCGTCGTCGCGGCGCCGCCGTCCAGCGGCTGCACGGCGAGCGCGCTGCTCGTCGCGTACGCCACGGCGGCGGACCCCGCGCCCGGCAGCTGCAGCTGCGCGCCCTGCGCGTCCGCGACGTCCACCACGTCGCCGCCCGGCAGGCGCAGCGAACCGCGCGTGCGGTCGAGGACCACGAGGTCGTCCCCCACCGTGGTGAGGACGACGTCGTCGCCCTCCGCCGTGAGGCCCAGGTCGGTCGTGCGGGGGGCCTCCCCCGGCGCCAGCGTCCACAGCACGTCGCGGGCGGGCACCACCGCGTACACGATGCCGGTCTCGGAGACGACGACGCGCGCGGCGCCGTCGAGGTCGACCGTCGGCTTCGCCGGCTTCCCCTTCGTGCTCGTCAGGTTCAGCGCGCCCAGGCGGTCGACGGTCGTGACCCACAGGGAGCCGGACTCGTCGTCGACGACCGCGACCCGGCCACCGCCCATCGAGGTGCGTGCCCCGGCCGGGACGTCGGTGCTGGAGTCGAACTTCAACCGCGCCGGGTCCACCAGGTTGGCGCTGTTCGAGCCCTCGTCGGTCACCAGGACCTCGCTTGCCTGCTGGTCCACGTCGAAGGCGGAGCTGCCCGCGAGCATGGTGCCGTCCAGCGACCGCGCCTCCGTGTTGAAGCGGCCGACCAGGCCCGAGGACTCGTTGGTGACCCACACCCCGGAGTCGTCGAGGTCCATGTCGGCGGTGGCCTCACCCTGGGAGAGCACCGCGGCGGCGACGAGGCCCCCGGAGAGCGCGAGGACCACCGTGGTCGAGATCGACGCACGACGATCGGCGCGCAGGCGCGAGAGCACGCTCACTGTTCCCCCGGAGTGTGATGGCGCCGGCCCGCCGACGCCCCTCGTCGACCGCACCCAGCGCCCGCACAGGATAGCCAGAAGCGACACGCCCGGGACAGCGGTTCCGCGCCTCGGTCATGGGGAGAGGTCCCCATGACCGAGGCGCAGCCGGGCAAACGTCACGAGCCGGTCATGTGCTTGTCCCGGTCACCAGATGACGGTGTTGCTGGTCAGGCCGAGGCTGGTCGTCACCTTCACGCTGGCGCCGGCGCGGCCGTAGTAGCACCAGAGGTCCCGCGGTCCGGCGTTGCCGTTGGCGTCGGTGCGGGTCTGCTCCGCCCGCTTCCAGTTGGTGCCCGCCGTGTTGAACTTCTCGCCGTCCGCGATGCAGCTGTACGTGAACGTGGTGTTCGGCGTGGAGTTGCGGATGGTGACCTGCAGGTACGCGCAGGCGCTACCGAAGCACTCGCCGTACTGCGTCTCACCGTCCGCGCTCGAGCCGCGCTGCAGCGTGAGCGTCGGCTGCGGCCTCGCGTCGGACGTCGCCGCGTCGCACTTCTGCGCCGACTGCCCCTCGTTGTCGGTCGCCGTCACACAGATCTGCTTCGTGTCGGAGTACCCCGCGCTCACGGTCTGGCTGCCCGACTTCGCCGTGCTCGACAGCGCGCCCGAGACCTTGACCGTGATGGGCCGGCCGTTGGTGCTCGTCGACCAGCTGAACGACACCTTCTGGTCGCCGCCGGTCGCGGACACCTGCGGCGTCGGGACCGGCCCGAACGGCGTCACCGCGCCCGAGTACGCCGTCCAGTCGGAGCAGCCGCCCGCGTTGCACGCCTGCACGCGGAACCGGTACGCCGTGCCGTTGGACAGCCCGGAGTACCGCGTCGACGTCGCGGTCGTCGTCGTGCTGCTGCCCTGGTCCGTGGCGACCGTGTACGTCACCGCGGCGCCGTTGTCGTCGGCGGCACCCCACGACACGTCCGCCTGCCCGCTCATCCCCGTGCCCACGCTCGCGCCAGGGGTACCCGGCGTCGTCGGCTTGCCGTACGGCGTGACGGCGTTCGAGGCGGCGCTGGTGGCGCCCTTGCCCGCCTTGTTCTCCGCGGTCACCGTGAAGGTGTACGAGGCCTTGGTGTCGAGGCCCTCGAACGTGGTCGACGTCGCGCCCGTCACCGTGCGGCTGTCGACCGCGGACCCGCCCTTGAGGACGTCCACCGTGTACGCCTTCACGGCGTCGCCGTTGGCGTTCGGCGCCGTCCAGGACACGTCGACCTGACCGCCGTCGGGGGCGATCTCCGAGCTGACCCGCGTGGCCGTGGGGGCCGCGGGTGCGTCGGGCTTGCCCGCGGGGATCTCCGACGTCGACCACGAGCCCCACTCCGACGGGTCCGGCGCCAGGTTGGTCGCGCGGATCCGCACCTTGTAGGCGGTGCCGTTCGAGAGCCCCTCCCAGACGATGCGCTGGCCGGTGACGCCGACCTTCTGCGTCTCGCCGTTCGCGGGGGCGGGCGAGATCTCCAGGTCCACCGACTGGATGGGCGACCGGTCGCTGTACGACGCGTTCACCCAGGTGACCGTGAGCGAGCCGTCGCCGAACTCCAGCTGGGGCGCGGCCGGCGGGTCCGGCTTCTCGTCGGGCCGGGCGTCGGCGGACGCCGGCGAGGCGTCCGACGCCCCGACCTCGTTGTTCGCCTCCACGGTGAACGTGTAGGTGACGTTGTTGGTCAGGCCGTCGAGGGTGCAAGTGGTCGTGGCGCAGTCGAACGTGTCGCCGTGGTCGGACGTCACCGTGTAGCCGGTGATCTCGGACCCGTTGTTCGCCGGCGGCGTCCACGAGAGCACGACGGTCTGCGAGCGGACCTCTTCCACCACGGGCTTCGAGGGCGCCTCCGGCACGCCGATGACGTTCACCGTCACGCGGCCCTCGACCTCCCGGTCGGGGTCCTCGGTCGCGTCCTGCACCGTGTAGCGCACGACCATCGTGCCGACGAAGTCCTCCTTCGGCGTGACGACCACCTTGCCGCCGTCGGACGTCGCGTCGCCCCGGCCTGTCTCCACGACCGGCTGGCCGACGAGCTCGAGCGGGCCGCGGTCCGCGAACGGGTTGGAGTCGTTCGCCAGCACGGGCACGGAGACGGGGTCGCCCTGGTGCGCGTCCTGCACGACGTCGTCGACCGCGCGGGCGAGCGGGCGCGTGGAGGCCACGACCTCCACCGCGAGCGTGCCGTCGACCGGCGGGTGCTCGTCGTCCGTCACCGTGAACGGGACCGTGAGGGAGGTGCCCTTGGGCACGTCCGGCGACGCCTCCAGCGTCACGCGGCCGCCCTGCAGCGTGGCGCCGAGCCCACCGGGCAGCTTGCCGAGCTCGAAGCGCAGGTCGTCCCCGTCCGGGTCCTTCGCGGACCGCCCGAGGTCGACGGCGCTCTGCTCCCCCGCCGCGACCTGCGCGGACGGCGAGCCCGGCTCCGGCGGCAGGTTCTCCGGCGGCAGCACCGTGATCGGCAGCGTCAGCACGGCCGTGTGCCCGTCCGGGTCGTCCGGGCCGTCGCCGTCGGTGACCTCGAAGGTCACGCCCGCCGGGCCGGTGTAGTCGTCGTGCGACGTGTACGTGAGGGTGGTCCTGCCGGTGACCTCGACGCCGCCCTCGAGCGCCGTCACCTCGTCCTCGGTCGTCAGGCGGGGCGTGCGCCCCTCCACGACGAGCACGTGGTCCGTGATGTCGATGTCCAGCGGCTCGCCCGCGAGCACCTCGAGCGGGGCCTGCCCGGGCTTGAGGATCGGCTCGGCCGCGGCCAGCCCCGGCACGACGACGAACGCCCGCGCCGTGAGCCCGTCCATGTCCGTGACGGTGTACGTGATCACCTGGCGCTGCTCCGTGAGCGTCACGTCGAGCTCGCCCGTCGGCGACACGGTCACGCCCACCGCGTCGGTCGTGACCGCGAGGTCGTCGGCGGCGCCGTCGGGGTCCTCGTCGTTGTCGAGCACGGGCACGGTCACCGACGTCCGGCCGAGGACGTCGGCCACGGCCACGGAGTCGTCCCGCGCGATCGGGGCGAGCAGCGGCGCGTCCTTGGCGACCTGCACGCTCACCGACGCCGACGCCCGGGCGGCGTAGGTGTCCTCGATCGCGTAGAAGAACGTCGTGGTGCCCTCCTTGCCCGGCGTCTGCACCACGATGCGGTCCTGGGACACCTTGGCCCGCAGCTCCTCCCCGCCCTGGATCGCCCCCGGGACCAGGCCGATCTGGTCGCCGTCGGGGTCGGAGTCGTTCTCCAGCGCCGGCACCGCCACCCGGCGGTCGGGGCGCACCGTCACCTCGTCGTCCTGGGCCACGGGAGGCTGGTTCGTCGCGGGCGGCTGCGCGATGCCCACGCGGATCACCCCGGTGGCCACCTCGCCCCGCGCGTCCTGGACCGTGTAGCGGAACTGGTCCAGGCCGCGCGCGTTCTTGCTCGCCTCGTAGTCCACGTAGCCGTCCACCACGTCGGCACGACCCTGGGTCGGGCCCGTGGCCAGGCCCGTCAGCTGCACCGAGTCGCCGTCGGGGTCGATCCCGTCCAGCGGCACCGGGATGCGGACCGTGCCGCCGGACAGGGCCCGGGCGTCCACGTCGCGGGGCAGCGGCGCGGCGTTGTCCTTGCCGCCACGGATGTGGATCGTGACCTGGGCGGAGTCCTCCTGGCCGTTCGGGTCGCGCACCTTGTAGATGGCGTACGCCGTGCCGGGCTTCGAGCCGGCGCGGAACCGGAGGCGGTCCTCGGAGACGAACAGCTCGCCCTGGGCGGGGTCCACCGACTGCTCCAGGTCGTCGGCCAGCGTGAGCTCCAGGCCGTCCGGGTGGGTGTCGTTGGCGAGGACGTCGATGTTCACGTAGTCCCCGACCCGGACCGTGACCTCGTCCGGCGCCGCGCTCGGCGGCTGCAGGCGGTCCGGCGGCGGCACCGGCAGCACGCGCACCTGCCCGGTCGAGGTCTCGGTGCCGTTGGAGACGGTGTAGCGCAGCGTCACGACCTCGGAGATGCGGCGGGTCTCGGTGATGCGCAGCATCTGGTGGCTCAGCACCGCGACGCTCACCCCCGCGCCGTCGGGCACCTCCACCGATTGGACCACGAGGACCCCGCCCGCCGGGTCCGTGTCGTTGGCGAGGACGTCCACGAGCGTCGAGCCGCCCGCCGGCAGCAGCGCGGTGTCGGCGACCACCACGGGCGCGCCCTGCGCCGCGTCCGGGTCCCGGACGTCGACCCGCACCACGCCGGTGGTGGACTCCGGCCCGTCCGTCACCTGGTACAGCACGTCGTAGGACTTCGGCTCCTGCGCCAGGAACGTGAACGTGCCCGCGTCGTAGTTCGGCGTGATCTCGGCGGGCGCGGCGTCGGCCACCCGGGCCAGCCGCAGCTCGTCGCCGTTGGGGTCCGAGTCGTTCTTGAGCGGCTCGACCGTCACCGGCTGCCCGGCCGTCACCACGACGTGGTCGCCGACCGCCACCGGCGGCGCGTTGCCGTCGCCGAGCACGTCGACGTCGAGCGTGCCCTCGACGACCTCGCCCCGACCGTCGCCGACCGTGAGCTTGACCTTCTTGCGGCCGGTGGAGGTGCCGCCGTCGCGGAACTCGACCGTCCCGTCGGGGTACGCGCGCACCTCGTCGCCCTGCACCGTCGGGGACGCCGTGAGGAGGATGACGTCGTCGCCGTCCGGGTCGCTGAAGTACGGCAGCACCTTGGTCGACGCCGACTTGCCCTGCTCCACCCGGAGCACGGGAGACCCGTCCTGCTCCGGTGCGGAGTTCTCGTTCTCCGGGACCACCCGCAGCCGCACGGTCGCCTCGTCGGTCCCGCCCCGGCCGTCCGCCGCCTCGTACGTGAACCTCGTCGAGCCCGACGCGTCGTCCGGCACGACCGCCTGCAGCGCCTTGCCGCCCATGACGCGCTCCACGCGCACGCCGTCCGGCTGGTCGCCGACGAGGGACGCGGTCATCACGTCGCCGTCCGGGTCCAGGTCGTTCGACAGGACGTCGAGGACCGTGGCACGGCCCGGCCGGACCCCGAAGTCGTCGTCCTTGGCGACCGGCGGGTCCTCCTTCTTGCGGTCGAGGACGGTGGTGTCGACCAGCTCGGGCTTGGCGTCCTCGGCGTCCTCGTCGGACCCCTCGGCCTGCTCCGGGAGCTTGATGTCCCAGTCGTCGACCTTCTCGTACTCGTCCAGGGCCATCCACAGGGTGCCCGCCGTGAGGTCGTTGAGCACCACGTTGTCGCGGTTGACCCGGTACTCCAGGACGGTGGTCTGGTCGATGCCCTCGAGCACCTGGTCGAGGTCGCGATCGGTGCCCTCGCAGTCCCGCACGATCTGCCCCGACCCCGACCACGCGCCGTACAGGCAGCCGCCGAGCTGCACCGGCTGCGCCGGCGAGCCGGAGGCCTGCCGCTGCGTCGCCGCGCCGCCTCCCAGCGGCTGCTGCACCAGGGCGCCCGACGTCGCGTAGGCGACCGTCGCAGACTTCTCGCCCGGCTGCTGCAGCGCCGCGTCCTGCGCGTCCTCGACGGTGACCGTGTCGCCCCCCGGCAGCCGCAGCTCGCCGGTCGTGCGGTCCAGCAACACCACGTCGTCGCCCACCGTCGTGAGCGCGACGTCGTCGCCCTCCGACAGCATCCCGAGCTCGGTGGTCCGCGGCTGCTCGCCGGGGGCCACCGTCCAGAGCACGTCCCGGGCGGGCACGACGGCGTAGGTGGTGCCCGCCTGCGACACGACGGCCGTCGCCGACCCGTCGAGCTCCGCCGTCGGGTCCGTCTTCGTCGTGTCCAGGCCGGCGAAGCGGTCGACGGTCGTGACCCACAGGGAGCCCGACTCGTCGTCCACCACGGCGACGCGCCCGCCGCCCAGGGACGACTCGGCCCCCGCGGGCAGCTTGGTGGTGGACCCGAACTTGAGCCGCGCGACGTCGACGACGCTGCCCGCGTTGGAGCCCTGGTCGGCCACGAGGACCTCGCCCGCCTGCTGGTCGACGTCGAAGGCGGAGCTGCCGGCGAGCATCGTGCCGTCCAGCGCCTTCGCCGCGGTGTTGAACCGGCCCACCAGCCCCGAGGCCTGGTTCGTCACCCAGACGCCCGAGTCGTCGAGGTCGACGTCCGCCGTCGCCTGACCGTCGTACAGGACCGCCGCCGTGACCATGCCCGCGGAGACCGCCAGCACCACCGCCGTCGACACGGACGCACGGCGGTTGCCGCGTAGACGCGTGAACACGCTCAAGACTCCCCTGGTGGACGACGACGGGGCCCTTGCTCCCCTGCCCGGGCCGACGTCGGCCCGAGGCGATCGCGCCGCCAGGATAGCCAGAGTTCACCCGCTCCCGGCAACGGTTCCCGCCCCTCGGGCATGGGGAGAGGTCCCCACCGTGCGCCCGCCCGCCCTCGTCGTGGGCGGGCGTTCAGCGGGCCAGCCGCTCCACGACCGTCCCGTACAGCCGGGGCAGGCGCGCCGCGGCCGGGACCACGCCCCGGCGCAGCGGCGAGCGCGCGGCGGCGACGAGCCCCGTGGTCAGCACCCGGTAGTCCCGGGTCGCGGCTGCCCAGGCGCGCTCGTACGCGGCAGGGCGGTCGAGGTGCTCGACGGCGGCACGCGCCTGCGCGAGCCCCACCCGCAGCCCCTCGCCCGTCAGCGCGTCCACGTACCCCGAGGCGTCGCCCACCAGGCGGACCCGGCCCGCCGTGCGGGCCCGGGTGCGGACCCGCAGCGGGCCGGCTCCGCGCAGGGGACCGTCGGGGACGGCACCCTCCAGCCGCGCGGCCAGCTCCGGCAGGGTCGCGAGCTCGGCGTCGAAGTCCACACCCGCCGGGCCCAGCAGCGCCACCCCGACGACGTCGTCGGCCACCGGGGTCACGTACGCCTCGACGTGCGGGCCCCAGTGCACCTCGACGAGGTCCGTCCACGGCGGCACCCGGTAGTGCCGGCGCAGCCCGAACCGCCGGCCCCCTCGCCGCGGCGGCGTCTCCAGCCCCACCTCGCGCCGCACGCGCGAGTGCAGGCCGTCGCACGCCAGCAGCCAGCGTGCCCGCACGCCGGCGGCCACCACCGACGTCCCGTCCTGCAGCACGCCGCCGACCCGGCGCGGCAGGACGACGGCGCCCGCGGCGGTCGCCGCCTCGTGCAGGGCGCCCTGGAGCACCGTGCGGCGCACCCCCCGCCCCACGCCCCGGTCGAACCGGTGGTCCGCGACGACACCGCCCTGCCGGTACGAGATCCCCGCGAGCGGCCGGCCCTCCGGGTCGACGCCGAGGCGCCGCACCGCGGCGAGCGTGCCGGGCATGAGGCCCTCGCCGCAGGCCTTGTCCACCGGTGCCGCGCGCGGTTCGAGCACCACGACCCCCCAGCCGTCACGGCGCGCCTCGATCGCGGCGGCGAGCCCGACGGGGCCACCGCCGACGACGAGGACGTCGGTGTCTGCGGCCGCGATCACCGCGGGCCGTCCGCGAGCCGCAGCGCGCGCTCCTCGCTCGGGATGCGGAACCCGAGCAGCAGCCACGCGTTGAGCACCGTGAACGCGACCGCGGTGAGCCACGCCGAGTGCACCAGCGGCAGGGCGAACCCTTCCACCACGACGGCCACGTAGTTCGGGTGCCGGAACCACCGGTAGGGGCCTCCGTGCACCAGCGGGAGACCGGGGACGACGATCACGCGCGTGTTCCACCGAGGGCCCAGGGTCGTGATGCACCACCACCGCAGGCCCTGGCTCGCCAGGACGAGCACGACCATCGGCCAGCCGAGCCACGGGAGGAACGGCCGGTCGAGCGCCACCACCTCGACGACGCACGCGACCAGCAGGCCGGTGTGCAGCGCCACCATCGCCGGGAAGTGGCCGCGCCCCGACTCCGCTCCCCCGCGCGCGAACGACCAGCGGGCGTTGCGGGCGGAGACCACCAGCTCCGCGAGTCGCTCCAGCGCGGTCGCCGCGACCAGGGCGACGTACAGGGCGACCGACGCGGTCACGCGTCGTCCCGCCCGCGCAGCAGGACGAGCTCGGTCGAGACCCCCGGCCCGAAGGCCATGAGCACCGCCCACCCGCCCGGGGGCGGCGCGCCGTCGTCGAGCGTCGCGGCGAGCACGTGCAGCACGGACGAGGACGACAGGTTGCCCTGCGCGGCCAGCGTCGCGCGCGTGCGGGCGAGCGCCGCCTCCTCCAGCCCGAGCGCGTCGCGCACGGCGTCGACGATCTTGGGGCCGCCGGCGTGCACCACCCAGGTGCCGACGTCGCCGAGCTCCAGGCCGTGGGTGGCGAGCAGGTCCTTGACGTCTCCCGCGAGGTGCGCGCCCAGGAGGCTCGGCAGCTCCGCCGACAGCACGATGGCGAACCCCGTGTCCCGCACGTCCCACCCCAGGTGCTCCGCGGTGCCCGCGTAGATCCGGCTCCGCGTGCCCACGACCTCCGGGACCGGGCGGCCCGCGGGCGCCGCGACGTCGTCCCCGGCCACCACCACCGCGGTGGCGCCGTCCCCGAACAGTCCGGACGACACGAGGTTCGCCGTCGACGGGTCGTCACGCTGGAAGGTCAGGGAGCACAGCTCGACGGAGACCAGGAGGGCCACCTGGTCCGGGTGCCCGACCAGGTACTCGTGCAGGTGGGCGAGCCCGGCCGCGCCGCCGGCGCAGCCGAGGCCGAACGACGGCATGCGCCGCACGTCCGGGCGCAGCCCCAGCCGCCCCACCAGGGTGGCGTCGATCGACGGCGCGCCGACGCCGGTGACGGTCGTGAAGAGGAGCAGGTCGACGTCCTCGGGGCCGAGGCCGGCCGCCGCGAGCGCCTCGTGGCACGCCTGCTCGGCGAGGTCCGTGCCCGCCCGGGCGAACCGGGCGTTGGCGGCCCCGAAGCCCGCCAGGTGGGCGTAGTCGGCCAGCGGGAGCGCGAGGTGGCGGGTGCGCACCCCGGAGGCGGTGTGCAGGCGGCGGGCCAGCTCGCGGCGCGGTCCCGCGGGGGCGAGCAGCGGCGCGACGACGTCGGCGATCTCCTCCTGCGGGTGCGCCGGACCGGGCAGGACGGGGGCGACGGCGAGGACTCGCGACATGCTTCGCATCGTGGCACCGGTCACGTCACCCGGCCACTGCCCACCCTTCTTCCGCGCCGAACAGGTGGTTACGCCCCCTTTCACAGCTCAGAACGTGAACAACCACCTGTTCGGCGAGATGGGGGCGGCCGGGGAGCGGTAGTTTCCGGGTCATGGGCGGCGACGCGGCGGGCACGACGACGCGGGTGCGGGGCATGCTCGCGGCCACGCACCCGGCTCCGGCGGCCGTCGTCACCGCGCTCGCCCTCGTCTTCGCCCTCGGCGTGGGGCTCCCGGCCGGGCGGACGGTGCTCGTCACCGCGGCGGTCGCGGCCGGCCAGCTCTCGGTGGGGTGGAGCAACGACTGGCTGGACGCCGCCCGGGACGGCCTGGTGCGGCGCCAGGACAAGCCGACCGTGGCCGGCACGGTCACGCCGCGGCTGCTGCGTGCGGGGGCGTTCGTCGCGCTCGGCGTGTGCGTCGTCCTGTCGTTCGCGACCGGGGTGGTGCCGGGCCTGCTGCACGTCGCGGCGGTCGGGAGCGCCTGGTCGTACAACGCCTGGCTCAAGTCGACGCCGGTCTCGTGGCTGCCCTACGCGGTGAGCTTCGGGCTGCTCCCGGCGTTCGTGGTGGCGGCGGGCCTCGACGGGCGCGTCGTGGCGGGATGGACGGTCGCGGCGGCTGCCCTGCTCGGCGTGGGCGCGCACGTGGCGAACGTGCTGCCCGACCTCGAGGACGACCGTGCCACCGGCGTCCGCGGGCTGCCGCACCGGCTGGGGCGGCGGGCGTCGAGCGTGCTGGCGCCCGTGGTGCTGGCGACGGGCGGCGTGGTGACCCTCCTCGGACCGCCGGGTCCGCCCGCCGCGCCCTCTGCCGTGCTGACCGGGGCGTCGCTGGTGCTCGCCGCCACCGCGGGGGTGGTGGGACTGCGGCGGCCGCACAGCCGGGCGCCGTTCCTGCTGAGCATGGCGGTGGCCGCGGTGTGCGTCGCGCAGCTCGTGCTCGCGGGCGACGCGGTCGCCGTCCTGCCGGGTCAGTACGGCTAGCCCGCCGCCCCGGGATCGGCGTCCGGAGGGCTGTCGGCCATGCCGCACCTCTCCTCGGGTACCTGGGACCCGCACAGGTAGAGGTCCCAATCGGCCTGGACAGCGTGCTCGTCGCCGTCCTGCGTGACGTAGGTCAGGGTCAGGCCACCCACGTGGGCGCCGCGTGCGTCCGCGGTGAGGCTGACGAGGATCTCGTCCGTCGGCCGGCCGTCGTAGCCGAGCAGGTCGGAGCAGCCGACGTCGACCTCGTGCCCCTCCACGCCCTCGTGCAGGCGCAGGGACCCCATGTCGACCTGCGGGTCCCTGGCGTCTCCCAGCATGCTGCCGATCGGTGTGTCCGTCGACGAGTCGAAGGTCCGCACGTACGCCACCGCCGACACGGGGCGGGGGCCGGAGCGGTCGCCGAACGTCAGCCCGGTGATCCGGAGCGGTCCGACGTCCTGCGCCTCGCACGGGAGGATGCTGCCGAACGTCCCGCTCCATCGCTCTCCGGGGCGCAGGTCGTTCGGCGGGCGGAGCGAGATCGTCCCGGAGCCGACGTACCCCGTCTGCAGCAGCCCGCTCCCGTCAGGTTCCGGTGGGCCGTCGCTCGAGCAACCCCCCGCCCCGAGGACGAGCACGGCACCGACGGCGCCGAGCACCACCGCGCGCCGCACGGGCACCCGACCGAGCCGGAGGAGCGGATGCCCGCCCTGCCTCCGGCCACCCGCCCCGTCGCGCGACATGGGTGGAACGTACGGCTCGCGGTTTCCACCGTCAACGGTCACCGCGGGTGAAGCCGCGCGCGAAGGACCGGTGGCCGAGCTCGCACCACCCCGACCGCGCGCCGCCCGGGGTGCAGGGGGCTGTGGGTGACCGGCCGCGGTCCCCGCAGGCGTCGCATAGCATCCGATGGTGTCCTCGGTCTACCAGCGCGCCCGCGACGAGATCGCGCCGTACCGGCGCTGGGTCGCGGTGGCCGTGGTGGTCGCGGTCGCCTGGGCGCTCTGGGTGAGCGGGCCGGGCTGGTCCTCGCCGGCCCTGGTGGTCGCTGCCGCCGCCGGTGCCGCGCTCGGCGTCGTCGACGCCCGCACCCACCGGCTCCCGAACGCCCTCACCTACCCCGCGACCGCGGCCACGGCGGCCCTGCTCCTGCTCGCGGCCGCCGCGACGGGGGCCTGGGACGCCGCGCTGCGCGCCGGGCTCGGAGCCGTCGTCCTCGGCGGCGCGTACCTGGTGCTGCACCTCGTCAACCCGGCCGGGCTGGGCCGCGGGGACGTCAAGCTCGCCGTCCTGCTCGGCCTGGTGACCGCCTGGGCCGGGTGGCCCGTGCTGTGGGCGGGCCTGGTGCTGCCGTTCCTGCTCGGCGGCGTGGTCGCCCTCGTCCTCCTCGTCACCCGTCGGGCGGGGCGCGGCACGGCGATGGCCTTCGGGCCGTACATGCTCGTGGGCGCGGCGCTGGCGCTCACGGTCGCCCGGCTCTGAGGGATCGACGTAGCGGTTCCTCCTCGTCCCCGCGCAGGAGCGCAGGAAGCGCTCCGTGACGGGCCCGCGAGCTAGACGGTGCGGTCCGCGAGGGTCTCGGCGAGGTCGGCGAGCGCCTGCCGGACAGGCCCGTCGGGCAGGGGCGCCAGCTCGGCCGCGGCCTCGCGTGCGCCGCGGGCCGCCAGGGCACGGGTCTCGGCCAGCACGTCGTGGGCGCGCAGGTCGGCGACGACGGCGGCCAGCACGGCGTCGTCCGACAGGTCCCCGTCGAGCCGGGCGACGAGCGCGGCGTCCTGCTCCGTGCCCTCGCCGCGCGCGACGCGCTGCCGCAGCAGCAGCACCGGCATCGTCGGGACGTGCTCGCGCAGGTCGGTGCCGGGCGTCTTGCCGGACTCGTCACCGGTCGAGGAGATGTCGAGCACGTCGTCGGCGAGCTGGAACGCGACGCCCACCTTCTCGCCGTAGGCGGTGACCGCGTCCACGACCTCGGGGGCGCAGCCGCCGAACATCGCGCCGAGCCGCGCCGACGTCGCGAGCAGCGACGCCGTCTTGTCGCTGAGCACCTGCAGGTAGTGCTCCACCGGGTCCTCGCCGTCGCGGGGGCCGAGGGTCTCGTGCAGCTGGCCGAGGCACATCCGCTCGAACGTGCGCGACTGCAGCACCACGGCCTCGGGACCGAGGCCGGCCACGAGCGCCGAGGCCCGCGCGAACAGCAGGTCGCCCACGAGGATCGCGACGGAGTTGCCCCACACCGTGTGCGCGGACGGTGCACCGCGGCGCACCGGGGCGGAGTCCATGACGTCGTCGTGGTAGAGCGACGCCACCTGCGTGAGCTCCACGACGACCGCCGCGTCGACCAGCTCGGGGCGCGACCCGTCACCGAGCTCGCCCGCGAGCAACGTCAGCAGCGGCCGGAACCGCTTGCCGCCCGCCGCGACCAGGTGGCGCGACGCGTCGTCGGCCAGGGCGTCCGCCGAGGCCACGGCCGCGTCCAGGGCCGCGTCGACCTGCACCATGCGCTCCGCGAGCCGTTCGGCGAGCGCGGGGTCGGACAGCGGGATCGCCGTCGGCGGCGAGGGCGGCGTGTGCCCCGGCCGGGGGGCCGGTGCGGAAGGTGCGCGAGTCACTGTCCGAACCTATCCGTCCCCGGCGCTGAACACTGCACCGAAACCGCCCGCGGACCGCGTCGGTTCGCTCACGCCCGCCCCGCCGCCGCGCCCGTCACGGGCGGAACTGCGCCGCCTGCGCGGCGAGGTCCAGGGCGCCCGCGGGCAGGATGCCGAGCAGCAGCACGCCCACCGCGCAGACCGCGATCGCGAACGCCGCCGGGCCGCGCGACCCGACCACCGTCACCACCGTGCGCGAGACCAGCGTGCGGGTGGCCGCCCCCGTCAGGGTCGCCGTGCCTCCCGTCGTGCCCTCGCCCCGCTCTGCCGGCGACCCGGCGGGCGCGCCGGACCCGGCAGCCGGTGCTGCGTCGTGCCCCGGCGCCGGGGTCAGCACCATGAGGACGATGACGCGGACGTAGAAGAAGACGGACACCGCGGACGCGAGGACGCCGAGCAGCGCCAGCGGCCACGCCCCCGCCTCGACGGCGGCGGAGAACACGCCGAACTTCGCCACGAAGCCCGCGGTGAGCGGGATGCCCGCCATCGAGAGGAGGAACAGCGAGAACGCGGCGGTGAGCCACGGCGCCTTCTGCCCCAGCCCCGCCCACTGCGCGAGGCGGGTGGCCTCGCCGAGCACCACGCCGTCGTCCGCGACCGGCCCGTCACCGGGAACGTCGTCCCCCGACACCGTGCGCTCCCGCACCAGCGTGACGACGGCGAACGCCCCGATCGACGCCAGCCCGTACGCGAGGAGGTAGAAGAGCACCGCCTGGGACCCGGTCTCGTCCATCCCGACCACGCCCACCAGGAGGAACCCGGCGTGCGCGATCGCCGAGTACGCCAGCAGCCGCTTGACGTCGGTCTGCACGGCACCGGCGACGGTGCCGACCAGCATCGTGAGGATCGCGACGGCCCACAGCGCGACCTCCAGGTCGTGGCGGATCGACGGGGTCAGACCGTTCGCCAGGGTGAACAGCACCCGCACCAGCGCCCCGACCGCGGCGGCCTTCGTGCACGCGGCCATGAACCCGGTGATCGGGGTGGGCGCCCCCTGGTACACGTCGGGCGTCCAGGCGTGGAACGGCGCCGCCCCGATCTTGAACAGCAGGCCGCTGAGCACGAGCAGCAGACCCACCACCACGAGCGCCGGCATGGTGCCGAGCGGCGAGGTCGACGGGTCGGCCAGCACCGCGACGACCTCCTGCAGGCGGACGGTGCCCGCGAAGCCGTAGACCAGCGCCACGCCGAAGATGAACAACGCGGAGGCGAACGCGCCCAGCACGAAGTACTTGAACGCCGCCTCCTGGCTGAGCAGGCGCCGGCGGCGGGCCGTCGCGCACAGCACGTACAGGGGCAGCGAGAGCACCTCGAGCGCCACGAACATGACAATGAGGTCGTCCGTGGCGGGGAACAGCAGCATGCCCCCGGTCGAGAACAGCAGCAGCGGGTAGATCTCGGTCTGCTGCAGGCCCGCCCGGCGGGTCTCGTCCTCGTACGCGGTACCAGGCACGGCGGCGGCCGCGGGCGCGAACGCGTCCTGGCCGGTGGTCGTGCGCTCCGCGACGACGAGCACGCCCAGGAGGGCGCACACGGCCACGACGGCCTGCACGCCGAGGCCGAAGGGGGTCAGCAGGTACGACCCGCCGACCACCGACACCGCGCCGTCCTGCACCCGGTCCCACAGGAGCCCGATCGCCACGAGCGACCCGGCGAGGGCCACGAGGGCCAGGGACAGCTGCGTGACGCGGCGCGCCCGGGCCGGGACGAACGCCTCCAGCAGGACGCCGAGCACGCCGGCGCCGAGCACGATCAGCACCGGGGACACGGCCGCCCAGTCGACGGGCGGAGGGACGAAGTCGTTCACAGCAGGCTCCCCTCGACGGAGGCGGACGGGCCGGGCGCGGCGTCGGCGGCCGACGACGAGAGGACGGGCGGCGGGTCGGTCTCCCCCACCTGCTCGACGGCGACCTCCCCGGGGGCGCGGACGTAGTCGAGCACCGGGCCGGGCACGAGGCCGAGCACCAGCAGCGCGCCGACGAGCACGCCGGCGACCGTCTTCTCCCGGCCGTCGAGGTCCCGCGCGCCGACGAGCTCGGGCGTCGTCGCGCCGGTGAACATCCGCTGGTAGGTGAGCAGCACGTACACCGCGGCGAGGACGACGGCGGGCACGGCCACGAGCACGGCCGCGGGCCAGCGGGAGTACGAGCCGAGGAACACCATGATCTCGGAGACGAACGTCGCGAGGCCGGGCAGCGACGCGGCCGACAGGCCGGCCACGAGGAAGGTGCCGCCCAGGATCGGCGCCACCCGGCGCAGGCCGCCGTAGTCGGCGATGAGCTGGCTCTGGCGCGGGTGCCGGGCGATCGCGAACCCGGCGACCAGGAACAGCGCCCCGGTCGAGATGCCGTGGTTGAGCATCATGAGGCTCGAGCCGGCGGTGCCCAGCGACGTGAACGTGAAGATGCCCAGGATGATGAACCCGAAGTGGGACACCGACGTGTACCCGATGAGGCGCAGCACGTCGCTCTGCCCGATGGCGAGGATCGCCCCGTACAGGATCGAGATCACCGCCAGCACGACGACGAACGGCGCCGCCCAGCGGCTGGCCTCGGGGAACAGCGGCAGGCACAGCGTGAGCATCCCGAAGGTGCCCACCTTGTCCAGCACGCAGATGAGCAGCGTCGAGGTGCCGGGCGTGGCGTGCTGCGTCACGTCGGGCAGCCACGAGTGCACGGGGAACATCGGCGCCTTGATCGCGAACGCGAGGAAGAAGGCGCAGAACATGAGCTTCTCGGTGGTCGGGTCGAGCGCCAGCCCCGTGAGGTTGTCGGTGAGGAACGTCTCCGGTCCGCGCTCCCCCGCCGGCACCTGCAGGTAGAGCGCGATGACGCCCACCAGCATGACCAGGCCGCCCGCGAGCGAGAACAGCAGGAACTTCACGGCCGCGTACCGACGCTGCGGGCCCTGCCCGAACCCGCCGACGAGGAAGTACGCGGGGATCAGCATCGCCTCGAACACCACGTAGAACAGGAACACGTCGCGCGCCGCGAAGACGGTCACCATGAACGCCTCGAGCACCAGCACGGTGGCGAGGTAGCGCCGCAGCCGCACGGTGTCGCCGCCCTGCTCGCGCCACGCGGCGAGGATCACCAGCGGCACGAGACCCACCGACAGCGCGACGAGCAGCAGGCCGACGCCGTCCACCCCGACCGCGTAGCTGGCGCCCAGCGCCGGGATCCACGAGTGCGTCTCGCTGAGCTGGTGGGCCCCGGCGTCGCCGGTGTCGAAGGCGGCGAACGCCCCCACCAGCAGCGCCACCTCGACGAGCGCCCCGACGAGCGCGACCGTGCGGGCCGCGCCCGCACCGAACCTGCCGCCACCCGTGACCGCGCCCGCGGCGGGGCGCCCCCGGCCCACCCCGGTGAGCGCCGTCGCGGCGGCGGCCACCAGCGGCCACACGATGAGGACCGTCAGCCAGGGGAACCCTGCGCTCATGGCCGTGGACGTTGCTGCGGACATCGTCATCCTTCCTTCGTCCGGGTCATCGGCGTCATCAGCGGGGCCCCGTCAGCTCGCCAGCGCCCACACGACGACGCCCACGACCCCGAGGCCGCCGAGCATCGTGGCGGCGTACGAGCGCACGTAGCCGTTCTGCATCCGGCGCAGCCTCGCGCCGAGCCGCCCGATCCCGCCGGCCATCCCGAGCCAGCCGCCGTCCACCGCCGCGCGGTCCGTGTAGACGAGCGACCGCGTCAGGTACTGGCCCGGCAGCATGACCAGGGACTCGTTGACGTCGTCCTGGTGCAGGTCGACGCGAGCGGCGCGCACGAGGGCGGAGGCCCGCGGCGGGTCCACCGGCACCGCGGCGACGACGTACTGGCGCCACGCCAGCACGATGCCGAGCGCCACGAGCAGCAGCGTGACCGTCACGAGCAGCCAGACCGGCAGGACGGGCTCGTGGTGCTCGGCGTGCCCGGTCACCGGCTCCAGCCAGGTGACGAACCGGTTCCCCAGCGCCAGGATCCCGCCGAGGGCCACGGACCCCACGGCCAGCACGATCATCGGCCAGGTCATGAGCGCCGGGGCCTCGTGCGGGTGACGCACCGGCCGGCCGTCGTCCGCCGCCCCGTCACGGCCGTCGTCCCAGCGCCGGCGGCCCAGGAACGTCATGAAGACCAGCCGCGACATGTAGTACGCGGTGATGCCCGCGCCGAGCAGCGCCGCCGTGCCGAACACCCACGGCCGCCAGCCCTCGCCGACGAACGCCGCCTCGATGATCTTGTCCTTCGACCAGAAGCCGGAGAACGGCGGCACGCCGAGGATCGCGAGCCAGCCCAGGCCCATCGTGACCGCGGTGACCGGCAGCAGCCGGCCCAGGCCGCCGAACCGGCGCATGTTCACGTCGTCGTCCATCGCGTGCATCACGGAGCCGGCACCGAGGAACAGCCCCGCCTTGAAGAAGCCGTGCGTGAGCAGGTGGAAGATCGCGAACGCGTACCCGACCGGGCCGAGGCCCGCGGCGAGCATCATGTAGCCGATCTGCGACATCGTCGACGCCGCCAGGGCCTTCTTGATGTCGTCCTTCGCGCAGCCGACGATCGCGCCGAACAGCAGGGTCAGCGCGCCGACGACGGCGATGACGAGCTGCGCGTCGGGGGCGACCTCGAGCAGCGGGCCGGAGCGCACCAGCAGGTACACGCCGGCGGTCACCATCGTGGCCGCGTGGATGAGCGCGGACACCGGCGTCGGGCCGGCCATCGCGTCCCCGAGCCACGCCTGCAGCGGCAGCTGTGCCGACTTGCCGCACGCGGCGAGCAGCAGCATGAGGCCGATCGCCGTCATGACGCCCTGGCCGGCCGCCGTCGCGCCCTCGCCCGCCGCCGGCAGCACCGTCGCGAAGTCCACCGCCCCGAAGGTCGCGAGCATGAACATCATCGCGACGATGAGGCCCATGTCGCCCACGCGGTTCATGACGAACGCCTTCTTGCCGGCGACCGCGTTCTCGCGCCTGCCGTCCCAGAACCCGATGAGCAGGAACGACGCCAGGCCCACGCCCTCCCAGCCGACGAAGAGCAGCAGGTAGGAGTCGGCGAGCACCAGCAGCAGCATGGCCGCGACGAACAGGTTGAGGTAGCCGAAGAACCGGCGCCGGTCGACGTCGTGGTCCATGTACGCCACCGAGTAGACGTGGATGAGCGTGCCGACGAACGTCACGAGCATCACGAACGTCATCGACAGCGGGTCCACCTGGAACCCGACGTCCACGTGCAGCGGGCCGGAGTCGATCCAGGTGCCCACGGTCTGGGTGCCCACCCGCTGGTCCGCGGGGGTGCCCAGCATGTCGAGGAGCATCACCAGCCCGACGACGAACGTCGCGGCGCTGGCCAGCACGCCCAGCCAGTGCCCCCACCGGTCGGTGCGCCGGCCCGCGACCAGCAGCACCAGGGCGCCGATCATGGGCGTCGCGACCAGCCAGGGGGCGAGGGAGAGAGTCTGCATCATCGCGTCGTCACCGGGGCCCTTCAGCTCTGGAGCAGGTTGACGTCGTCGACCGAGGCCGAGCGGCGGGAGCGGAAGATCGTGATGATGATCGCGAGCCCCACGACGACCTCCGCGGCGGCGACCACCATCACGAAGAAGGCGAGCACCTGCCCCGTCACGTCACCGTGGATGCGCGCGAACGTCACGAACGCGAGGTTGGTGGCGTTGAGCATCAGCTCCACGCCCATGAACACGACGATGGCGTTGCGGCGCAGCAGCACCGTCGTCGCACCGATCGCGAACAGGATCGCGGCCAGCCCCAGGTAGTTCGTGATCTCCATCAGCGCACCTCCCCGTCCTCGTCGCCCGCGCCGGCCGGGCGTCCGCCCGAGGCGTCGGCCGTGCCTGTCGCCACGGGGTCGCCCGCCTGCTCGACCGTCGTGTCCCCGGCAGGCCCCACGCCGATGAGGCGCAGGTCGTCGCGCGGCACGAGCGTCTCCTCCTCGGCGAGGACGGCCGTGGCGGACCGCTCCTGGCCGCGGATGCGCAGCACCCGGGGCACCGAGTGCGGCAGGGGCGCGCCGTCCGGCCCGAGCGCCGGCGTGTCCATCGCGTTGTTCTGCGCGTACACGCCGGGCGCGGGCAGGGGGGTGAGCGTGCGGCCCTGCTCGATGCCGGCGACCCGCGCGGCGGCCAGCACCCGCTGGGTGGGCCGCACGCTGAGCCGGCGGCGGTGCGTGAGCACGAGGCCCGCGAGCGCCGCGGTGACGAGCAGGACGCCGACCACCTCCATCGCGAGGACGTAGTCGCCGAGCAGCACCCGGGCGAGCGCGACGGGGTTGGTGACCGCGTTGGCGGTCTCCAGGCCGACGGCGGGCGGGAACTTCGCCTGCGCGAGCACGCCGAGCAGCACCACGACGAGCCCGAGTCCGAGCAGGACGCCCACCCAGCGCTGACCCTTGATGGTCTCGGTGAGCGAGTCGGCGGCGTCGACGCCCACGAGCATGAGCACGAACAGGAAGAGCATCATCACGGCGCCCGTGTACACGACCACCTGCACGACGCCGAGGAACGACGCCTCCTGCGCCACGTACAGGATGGCCAGACCGACCATCACGAACATGACGCAGACCGCGGCGTGCACCGCCTTGCGGGCGAACAGCAGCCCGAGCGCGGCGAGCACCATGAGCGGCGCGAGCACCCAGAACAGCGCGGCCTCCGCGCCCGACGCGGTCACGACCGGGCCTCGCTCTCGACGTTGCCGACGCTGCCGACGTTGCCGACGTGCCCGCCCTCGGCGGCCTGCCGGGTCGCGACGGCCGCCTTGGTCGCGCTGCCGCGCAGACGGTGCCGGCGCGGCGTGGGGGGCGGCGCGTCCCCGTGGACGACGCGCGCGGCGGCGTCCAGGGAGGGGTCGTCGGGCCGGTGCTCGCGCACCCAGGCGACCTGCTCGGCCGTGGGCGCGCTGACCTCGCCGCGGTAGTACTCGGTGTCCGTGGTGCCCTCGACCATGGGGTGCGGGGCGGCGAGCATGCCCTCGGCGAGCGGGGCGAGCAGGTCCTTCTTCTCGTAGATCATCCCCGCCCGGTCGGGCCCGGCCAGCTCGTAGTCGTTCGTCATCGTGAGCGCCCGGGTGGGGCACGCCTCGATGCACAGCCCGCAGAAGATGCAGCGCAGGTAGTTGATCTGGTAGACGCGGCCGTACCGCTCCCCGGGCGACAGGTGGGCGCCGTCGGCCAGGTCGGCGTTGTCCGCGCCCTCCACGTAGATCGCGTCTGCGGGGCAGGCCCAGGCGCACAGCTCGCAGCCGATGCACTTCTCCAGCCCGTCGGCGTACCGGTTGAGCTGGTGGCGGCCGTGGTAGCGGCGCTGCGGCGGCGTCTTGGTGCGGGGGTACTGCTCCGTCACCGTGGGCCGGAACATGGAGGAGAACGTCACGCCGAACCCGGCGACCGGGGCGAACAGGTCGCCCAGCGGCCCCTTGCTCGGGCGCAGCGGCTCGTAGGGCTTGTCGGTCATCGCGTCTCCTCGGATCGGTCGACGGCGGAGGCGGCGGCGGGGACCTCGGCGGCCTGCGGGACGTGCCGGCGCGCACGGGGCGACGGGGGCAGGGTCTGGCCCGGCAGCGGCGGCACGGGGAACCCGTCGGCGAAGGCGTCGAAGTCGCCGCCGGTCCGGCGGGCGCCGCCGGGCGGCCCGGAGGACCCGGTCGCGGCGGCCGTGGCGGTGGCGCCCTTGCGGTCGGGCCACAGCCAGAGCAGCCCGACGACGACCGCGGCGGCGACGATCACGCCGGTGATGAGCTGGGTGCGGGTGATGCCCGCGAGGCCGAGGTACTGGAACACGGACAGCACCACGACCCAGCACAGCGCGACCGGGATGAGCACCTTCCAGCCGAACGACATGAACTGGTCGTAGCGCAGCCGCAGCAGGGTGCCGCGCACCCAGACGAACACGAACATGACGAGCCAGAGCTTGGCGAGGAACCACAGCACCGGCCACCAGCCGGTGTTGAGCATGCCGTCGGCCACCGCCGACAGGGGCCACGGCGCCCGCCAGCCGCCGAGGAACAGCGTGGTGGCGACGGCCGAGACGTTGAGCATGTTGATGTACTCCGCCAGGAAGAACCAGGCGAACTTCATCGAGCTGTACTCGGTCATGTACCCGGAGACGAGCTCGCCCTCGGCCTCCGGCAGGTCGAACGGGAGGCGGTTGGTCTCGCCGATCATCGAGATGACGTAGACGACGAAGGCGGGCAGCAGCGGCAAGAACCACCAGACGCCGGCCTGCGACGCGACGATCTGCGACGTCGACATCGACCCGGCCATGATGAACACGCTGACCAGGGAGAGCCCCATCGCCAGCTCGTAGGAGATGACCTGGGCCGTGGAGCGCACGCTGCCGAGCAGCGGGTATGTGGACCCGGAGGACCAGCCGCCGAGCACGATGCCGTACACGCCCATCGACGCGCACGCGAGCACGTAGAGGATCGCGACCGGGAAGTCGGTGAGCTGGGCGGGCGTCGTGTAGTCGGTGAACGGGATCGTCACCTCGGGGCCGAACGGGATGACCGCGAAGACCAGCAGCGCGCAGAACACGGAGATCATCGGCGCCAGCAGGTAGACGACCCGGTCGGCGCGGGTGACGCTGACGTCCTCCTTGAGCAGCAGCTTCATCGCGTCCGCGAGCGACTGGAGCAGGCCGAAGGGGCCGTGCCAGTTGGGGCCGGGGCGCACCTGCATGCGCGCCACGACCTTGCGCTCGAACCAGATCGCGAACAGCACGCTCGTGAGCAGGAAGACGACGATGAACACGGCCTTGATGAGCGAGACCCACAGCCAGTCGTTGCTGAAGTCGGCGGCGACTCCGGGGATCATGCGGCCCCTCCCTGTGCGTCGGTCGTGCCTGCGGTCGTGCCGGCGCCGACGGTCTCGACGGGCGGCCCGATGCGGACGAGGTCGCCGGGTGCGGCGCCGAGCGCGTCGTGCACGCGGCAGCCGCGCGACGCGAGCGGGAGCCACACGACGTGGTCGACCATGTCGGTGATCGCGACCGGGACGGTGATCTCGCCCCGGTCGGTCGCGACCGTCACGCGGTCGCCGTCGTACACGTCGACGGCGGCGGCCGTCGCGGCGGACATCCGTGCCACGGGCCGCTTGGCCGTGCCGGCGAGGAACTGCTCGCCGTCCTGCAGGGCGCCGTCGTCGAGCAGCAGGTGCCAGCTGGCCAGGACGGCGGATCCCGGCGGGACGGTCGGAGGTTCGACGGGCTCGCCCTCGGGGGCGGGCACCCGGGCCCCGCCCCAGGCGGGCAGGGCCGCGATCGCCCGGTGCGCGTCGAGCGGCATGGCGGCGCCGAGGGTGATGCCCGCGTGGGTGGCGAGCGCGTCGAGCACCCGGTGGTCGGGCAGCGCGGCGCTCTCCAGCGCCGCGCCGAACGCGCGGACGCGCCCTTCCCAGTTCCAGTAGGAGCCGGCTCGTTCGGCCGGCGGGGCGACCGGCAGGACGACGTCCGCAAGCCGCGTGACCTCGGACGTGCGCACCTCGAGCGAGACGACGAAGCCCGCGGCCGCGAGCGCCGTGCGGGCGTGCGCGGGGTCGGGGAGGTCGGCCAGCTCCACGCCGCCGACCAGGACGCCGCCGAGCTGTCCGACGGACAGGGCGTCGAGGATCTCCGCGGCGTCCCGGCCGGGGGCGGCGGGCAGGGCGTCGGTTCCGACGCCCCACGCGGCGGCGACCTCGGCGCGGGCGGCGGGGTCGGTCAGGGGCCGCCCACCGGGCAGCAGGCCGGGCAGGAGGCCGGCCTCGAGGCCGCCGCGCTCCCCCGCGCGCCGCGGGATCCACGCGAGGCGGGCACCGGTGACGGCGGCGAGCCGCAGCACCGCCGCGTACGCGCCCGGCGAGGAGGCGAGCCGCTCGCCCACGAGGATCAGCGCGCCGGGTCCGGCGAGCCCGTCGGCGACGGCGCCGAGCGCCTCCCCGGTCTTGCCCGTGTCGGAGTCGGCCGGCACGAGGCCGCCGCCGGCGCGGGTGGCGAGGATGCCGAGCCACTCGGCCTCGGTGCCGGGCGCGGCGGGCAGCAGGGTGCCGTCCAGGCGGGCCAGCCCGCGGCTGGCGAACGGCGCCAGCGACCAGACCTTCGTCCCGTGCTTGCGCACGCCCTTGCGCAGCCGCAGGAACGTGATCCCCGCCTCCTCCTCGGCCTCGAGGCCGGCGAGCAGGACGGCCGGCGCGGCCTCGACGTCGCCGAAGGTCACCCCGACGCCGGTGCCGGCCACCGCGTGGCCGAGGAACGCCGCCTCCTCGGCGGAGCCCACGCGGGCCCGCTGGTCGACGTCGTCCGTGCCGAGGACGGTGCGCGCGTACCGCGACCAGGCGAAGGCGTCCTCGACGGTGAGCCGGCCGCCCGGGAGGACGCCGACGCCGCCCGCGGCGCGGGCGGCGGCCAGGCCCTCGGCCGCCAGCTCGAGCGCCTCGGCCCAGGACGCGGGCCGCAGCTCGCCGCGGGACACGACGCGGCCGTCGGCCGCGAGCTCCCGGTCGCGCACGAGCGGGGTGGTGAGGCGGTCGGGCGCGGCCTGCCAGGTGAAGGCGAACCGGTCCTTGTCGGTGATCCACTCCTCGTTGACCGCCGGGTCCTCCCCCGACAGCCGGCGCAGCACGACGCCGCGGCGGTGGTCGACGCGGATCGCGGAGCCGCACGAGTCGTGCTCGGAGATCCCCGGGGTCGAGACGAGGTCGAAGGGGCGGGAGCGGAACCGGTACGCCGCGCCCGTGAGCGCACCCACGGGGCAGATCTGCACGGTGTTGCCGGAGAAGTACGACGCGAACGGCTGCCCGCCGGCCGTGGCGGCGGCGGACCCGAACGTGGCCTCGGGGAGCTCGCCCTGCGGCGGCGCGAAGTCGAGCACGGTCTCGTCGAAGCGGCCGATCTGCTGGTGCGCGCCGCGCTCCTGCAGCGCGATGAACGCGTCGCCCGCGATCTCGTCGCTGAACCGGGTGCAGCGCTGGCACAGCACGCACCGCTCGCGGTCGAGCAGGATCTCGGTGGAGACCGCGATGGGCTTGGGGAAGGTGCGCTTGACGTCCTCGAACCGCGTCTCGGCGCGGCCGTTGCTCATCGCCTGGTTCTGCAGGGGGCACTCCCCGCCCTTGTCGCACACCGGGCAGTCCAGGGGGTGGTTCATGAGCAGCAGCTCCATGACCCCGTGCTGCGCCTTGTCGGCCACGGCGGAGGTGCGCTGCGTCTTGACGACCATGCCGGGCGTCACCGTCATCGTGCAGGAGGCCTGCGGCTTCGGCATGGGCCGCACGTTGCCCTCGCGGTCGGGCATCGCGACCTCGACGAGGCACTGGCGGCACGCGCCGGCCGGCTCCAGGAGCGGGTGGTCGCAGAACCGCGGGACCTGGATGCCCACCTGCTCCGCGGCGCGGATGATGAGCGTGCCCTTCGGCACGGTCACCTCGACCTCGTCGATGGTGAGCGTGACGGTCTCCACGGGTCGCTCGACCGGGCCGCCGCCCGCCGCGCCGGTGTTGTCGACGGTCGCCGTCATCAGTGACCTCCCGCCCCGGCGAGCGCCGGCGCCTGCTTGGGGGTGTAGGGGAACAGGGCGCTCGCGCGCGGGTCGAACGGGCACCCGTGGGAGTCGATGTGCGCCTGGTACTCGTCGCGGAACAGCTGGATGCTCGACGTCACGGGCGACGTCGCGCCGTCGCCGAGCGCGCAGAACGCGCGGCCGAGGATGTTGTCGCACAGGTCGAGCAGCAGGTCGACGTCGCGCTCCTCGCCGCGGCCCGCCTCGATGCGGTGCAGCACCTGCTTGAGCCAGTACGTGCCCTCGCGGCACGGTGTGCACTTGCCGCACGACTCGTGCGCGTAAAAGTCCGTCCAGCGGCTGACCGCCCGGACCACGCACGTCGTCTCGTCGAAGAGCTGCAGCGCGCGCGTGCCGAGCATCGAGCCGGCCGCCGCGACCGACTCGTAGTCGAGCGGGGTGTCGAGGTGGTCCGCCGTGAACAGGGGCGTCGACGAGCCGCCGGGCGTCCAGAACTTCAGCTGGTGCCCGGCCCGCATCCCGCCGGCGAGGTCGAGCAGCTCGCGCAGGGTGATGCCGAGCGGCGCCTCGTACTGCCCCGGGCGGGTGACGTGGCCGGACAGCGAGAACAGCCCGTGCCCCTGCGACTTCTCCGTGCCCATCCCGGCGAACCAGTCGGACCCGCGAGCCACGATGCCGGGGACCGACGCGACGGACTCGACGTTGTTCACCACGGTGGGCCGCGCGTACAGGCCCGCGACGGCGGGGAACGGCGGCTTCAGCCGCGGCTGGCCGCGCTTGCCCTCGAGGGAGTCGAGCAGCGCCGTCTCCTCGCCGCAGATGTAGGCGCCGGCCCCGGCGTGCACGGTGACGTCCAGGTCGAAGCCGGAGCCGAGCACGTCCTTGCCGAGGAACCCGGCGTCGTAGGCCTCCTGCACCGCGGCGAGCAGCCGCCGGTACACGTGCAGCACCTCGCCCCGCACGTACACGAAGGCGTGGTCGCAGCCGATCGCGTAGCTCGTGATCGCGATGCCCTCCACGAGGTGCTGCGGGCTCGCCAGCATCAGCGGGATGTCCTTGCAGGTGCCCGGCTCCGACTCGTCCGCGTTGACCACGAGGTAGCGCGGCCCGCCGTCGGGCGGGGGCAGGAAGCCCCACTTCATGCCCGTGGGGAACCCGGCGCCGCCTCGCCCGCGCAGCCCGGAGTCCTTGACGGTCTGCACGATGTCGCCCGGCTCCATCGTCAGGGCCTTGCGCAGCCCGGCGTACCCGCCCGCCGCCTCGTAGGCGGCGAGCTTCCACGAGCGGTCCGCGTCCCACGTGTCCGTGAGCACCGGCATCAGGTCAGTCATCTCCGCGGCCCTCCTTCTCGGGCTCGGGCTTCGCGTCGCCGCCCGACGGCGACCGCCCCGGGCTCTCGTCCCCCGGCGCCGTCGCCGGCCGCTCGGCCGACGACTGCTCCCCGCCGGTCTCGGGCGGGACGTCGGCATCGGAGCCCGCAGAGGCCGAGGAGGGGGCGGGGGATTCCTCGTCGCCGGGCTGGTCGGGCCTGGCGGGAGCCGAGGGAGGG
>NZ_JBHUWC010000017.1:0-39966 GCF_042670225.1 Isoptericola sp. NPDC057191
CCCGTCAGCGCCTGCGCCGCCGGGTCGGAGGCGATCGCCACCGGGCGGGACCTGATCCGCACCGGGCAGGCCGACGTGGTCGTGTGCGGCGGCGTCGAGGCCGGGGTGCTCCCGTTCTCGCTCGTCGCCTTCGCCCGCACCCGGGCGCTGTCCACCCGCAACGACGAGCCCGAGCGCGCGTCCCGGCCGTTCGACACCGGCCGCGACGGCTTCGTCATGGGCGAGGGCGCCGTCCTGCTCGTGCTCGAGGCCGAGGAGCACGCCCGTGCGCGCGGGGCACCCGTCCTCGGAGCGGTGGACGGCGCCGCGGTCACGTCCGACGCGTACGACATCGTGGGCGGCGACCCGGCCAACCAGGCCCGCACCGTCCGCCTCGCGCTCCGGGACGCCGCGATCGGACCGGGCGACGTCGGGCTGGTGCACGCCCACGCCACGTCCACGCCCGCGGGCGACGTCAACGAGGCCGACGCGCTGCGACTCGCCCTCGGCACGCCGCCGCCCGTCACCGCCACGAAGGCGTCCACCGGCCACCTGCTCGGCGCGTCCGGCGCCCTCGGCGCGCTGGTCGCCCTCCAGGCCCTGCGCCACGGCGTCATACCGCCCACCCTGAACCTCGACGACCCTGACCCCGCCGTCGACCTCGACGTCGTCACCACGCCGCGCCCGACGACGGCCCGGCACGCGCTCGTCGACGCCTTCGGCTTCGGCGGGCACAGCGCCGCGCTCGTCCTGTCGCGAGACTGACGGCGACATAGCGCTCGGGTCTGTTCCCCGTACGAGAAGAGACCCGAGCGCTACGTCAGTCGTCGACGCGACGGTGACGTCGTAGCCGGCGTCGTCGTGCGCCTCGGTCCGCAACGACACCGTCCAGCTCGGCTGGTACGCCGCGCGCGCCGGCTGGGGCGAGGCGCGAGCCTAGGTGTACCCGGCCGTGAGCCAGGCCAGGAACGGCGGCTCGACGACGGCCGCGAGCGCCGCGTAGCCCGCGGCGTCCGGGTGGAACCCGTCGCCCTCGCCGACCTCGCGCCGCCAGGTCGCGTCGTCCAGCGTGATGCCGAACGTGTCGACGAACGGCAGGCCGCGCCCCGCACACTCCTGGGCGAACGCGTCGGTGAGCCCGCGGAGGCGGACGTTCTGCGCGTCGTCGTCGACGGCAGGCGGCCCGACGACGAGCACCGACGCCGCCCCCGCCACGTCGACGGCGTGGTGCAGCGCCTCGACGGAGGCGGCGAGGGCGAGGCGCACCCGCCCGTCGCGGAGCACCGTGTCGTTCACGCCGAAGGCCAGGACCACGCGGTGCTCGTCGCCCCCGGTCAGGCGGGGCCCCAGCTCAGCGCCCAGCCGGTCAGCCACCTGGCGCGACGTGTCGCCGCGCACCCCGAGGTTGTACGTCGTGAGCCGGTGGCCCCCGGCCAGCGCGGCCGCCACCACACGGCCCACCCAGCCGAGGCCGGACCGGTCGCCCGTACCCGCGACGTAGGAGTCGCCGGCGAAGCAGATCCGCACGTCCGGTGCCGTCGTCATGCCCGGACCGTACCGACGGACGGGCTCTCCGACGTAGCGGTTTCTTCTCGTCCCGGTCGAGGAAGAGAAGAAACCGCTACGTCGAGCGTCCGGAGCGTCGACCGGCGGGCGGCGTCTCGCCGCTGCCCCGTGGCACGAGGCGCGTCGGCACGACGACGAGCTGCGCGGCACGGGTCGGGTCCTCGGCCCGCGCCAGCGCCAGCGCCGCGGCCTGGCGCCCCATCTCGACGGCGTCGTACCCGACCACCGTCACGCCCAGCAGGTCCGCCAGCTCGAAGTCGTCGAACCCCACGAGCGCCACCGGCGCGCCCCCGGCCCCCGACCGGTCACGGAGCGCGTGCAGCGCCCCCACCGTGATCTTGTTGTTCGCGGTCACCAGAGCGGTGGGCGGCTCGTCGAGCGCCAGCAGCTCGGCGACCAGCGCGCGGGCTCCGTCCGCGTCGTGCGCGCCGTCCCGCACGTACCGCTCAGGATCGGCGACGTCGGCCTCGGCCAGGGCGGCGACGAACGCGGCGCGACGCTCCCGGAAGGTCCAGAGCCGGGACTCGTCACCGACCAGCCCGATCCTGCGGTGCCCGTGCTCCAGCAGGTGCCGCACGGCCGCGCGCACCCCGCCGCGGTTGTCGATGACCACCGTGTCCGCCTCGACGTCGGGCGCCGGCCGGTCCACGAGCACGACGGGGAGCCCCGCCGCCTGCTCCTCGCGGAGCGCGTCGTGGTCCCCGGACGCCGGGGTCAGCACCAGCGCCCCCACGCGCCGCTCGAACAGCTCGTCCGTGAGCTGGCGCTCGCGGGCCGGGTCCTCGTCGGAGCTCGCGGTGAGGAGCTGCAGCCCCCGCCCCCGCAGCTCGCGCTCGATGCCGCTCGCGAGCGCCGAGTAGAACGGGTTGGCCAGGTCGCCCGTCACGAAGCCGACCAGGCGCGCCGCCCCGCCGCGGGCGAGGTCGGCGGCGGCGGCGTTGCGGCGGAACCCGAGCGCGTGGGCCGCGGCCTGCACACGCTCGCGGGTGCCGGCAGCCACGTTCGGCTCGGCGTTGAGCACGCGCGACGCCGTCTTGAGGCTCACCCCGGCGCGCTCGGCGACCGCCGCGAGCGTGGGACGCCGGGCACGGCGCCGGCCGGGCTCGAGCGTGGGGGTGCCTTGCGTCATCAGTTCTCCCGACATCTTGGTGCCGACGACGATATCGAGAACCTCGGCGACGACAGGCCCGGGAAACGGCGGACGACCAGGGATCACCCGCTCGGCGAGGACGTCGCGAGCTGGCCGCAGGGTTCGAGCCTGCCCCCAGGGGGGAGCACCGGGGGCCACCTGGGGACATCTGAGGACACCGTCCCCGGGTGTCGGGATCTGCGTGCACGCTGGGGGCATGACGACGACCATCCCCGCCGCCCGGTGCTTCGGCGACGGCGACCCCCTGTACGAGGCGTACCACGACACCGAGTGGGGGGTCGCCGTGCACGGCGAGGCCGCGCTGCTGGAGCGGATCGCCCTGGAAGGTTTCCAGTCCGGGCTGTCCTGGATCACGGTGCTGCGCAAGCGGCCGGCGTTCCGGGAGGTGTTCCTCGACTTCGAGCCGGAGCGGGTGGCCGCGCTCGGGCCCGACGACGTGGAACGGCTTCTCGGCGACGCGCGCATCATCCGCAACCGGCAGAAGATCGAGGCCACCATCGGCAACGCGCGGGCCGTGCTGGCGCTGCACGACGCAGGACGCACGCTCGACGAGCTGTTCTGGTCGTTCGCCCCGGCGCCGCGCGAGCAGCGGGTCGCCGCGTGGGACGTCGTGCCCGCCAGCACCCCCGAGTCGGTGGCGCTGGCGAAGGCGCTCAAGAAGGAGGGCTTCCGCTTCTTCGGGCCGACGACCGCGTACGCGGCCATGCAGGCGTGCGGGCTGGTGGACGACCATCTCGCGACCTGCCCGGTGGTGACCGCGCGGCAGCCCGGAGGGTCAGAGTCCTGAGGTTCAGAGTCCTGAGGTTCAGAGTCCTGAGGGTCAGTCCTGCGCGGCCCGCCGCAGCGCGCGGAAGGCGCCCGTCGACCACAGCGCGAGCGCGACCAGCACCGGCTGGAAGAACAGCCGCACCAACCGCTTGGTGTCCGTGTCGAGCCCGAAGCCGTCCTTGTGCTCGAGCCACTGCCCGACGTTCCCGGGGAAGATCACCACGAAGAACGCCGCGACGAGCAGCCCGACGACGACCTTCCACCGGGACAGCGCGACCAGCGACCCGCCGAGCACGATCTCCACGACGCCGGACGCGAGCACCGTGACGTCCTCGTCGACCGGGAACCATGCCGGCACCTGGGCGCGGAACTCCTCGCGGGCGACCGTCAGGTGCGTCACCCCGGCGCCTGCGAGCGCCAGGCCGATCGCGACGCGGCTGATCGTGCGCGGCGGTGAGGTGCGTTCCGGGCGGGTGAGCTCCTGGAGATCCATGGCGCGATGCTCGCAGGGCTGCGGCCGCGCCGCACCCGAGGGTGCGGAACCCGTGGGGGTCGGCGCGCGAGCGGGCTTGTCCGGTACCTGATGAGATGCCGGGATGAGTGGCTTCTGGTGGGGACTCCTCGGCAGCTCGTCGCTGCTGATCGGCGCGGCGCTGGTGCTGTGGCGCACGCCGAGCAGACGGCTCACGGGCCTGATCATGGCGTTCGGCGCCGGGGTGCTGATCAGCGCGGTCGCGTACGACCTGGTGGAGGACGCGTCCCGGGCCGCGAGCGGGTGGGTGCTCCTCGCGGGACTCGCGGCCGGCGCGCTGACGTTCTTCGTCGGCGACCTGCTCATCGACCGGCGTGGTGGTCGTGACCGCAAGCGGTCCACCGGCGCGCAGTCGGCGGGGTCGGGCGGCGCGATCGCCCTGGGCACCGTGCTGGACGGCATCCCGGAGTCGGTGGTGCTGGGCTCCACCCTGGTCGGTGGGGGCGGGGTGAGCGTCGCGGTGCTCGCGGCCGTGTTCATCTCCAACCTGCCGGAGGCGATGTCCGCCACGGTCGGGCTGCGCCAGGCCGGGACCTCCACCGCGCGGCTGGCGCTGCTCTGGGGCGGCACGACGCTCGTCTCCGCGCTGGCCGCGGGTGTGGGGTACGCCGTGCTGGGTTCAGCGGACCCGGTGACCATCGCCGTCGTGCAGGCCTTCGCGGCCGGGGCGCTGCTGACGATGCTCGTGGACACCATGATCCCGGAGGCGACCGAGTTCGGCGGCCCGGTGACGGGGCTGGTCACCGTGCTGGGGTTCGCCACCGCGTTCGGCCTGTCCGCCCTGGGCTAGGCCGACGCGGAAGAACCTCCTCGGGCGGCGGCTACCGCCCGTCCGCGAGCAGCTCGATCTGCGCGAGCGTGAGCGGCCCGTCGCCGGCCGCGCCGGTGACGACCAGCCGCACGACGGCGGACGGCGCGGGCCGGGCGACGGTGAACGGGCGCGTCTGGCGCGACCAGCGGAACACCTCGCCCGACCGCTCGTCGAGCGTGGTCCAGGTGTCCCCGTCGTCGGATCCCTCGAGGCGCCACGCGGCCGGCGCCGCGCCGTCCGGGCCGGAGGTCAGGGTGTACCGGACCACGACCGGCCGCGCGCCGTCGCCCGCCCACGTGACGACCGGTGCACGCGAGGCGAAGGTCTGCACCGTCGCCGAGGTGTCGTCCACCAGGACGTCGCCGTCGCGGGCGGTGCCCCCGTCGTCCACCTGCACGCTGCCGTCGCGCGTGACGTCGACCAGCGGCGCGGGCGGCGCGTCGCCGGCGGTGAGGGACGGCGGCGCGTCGCCCGGGCCGGTGCCCCAGCCCGACGGCTCGGGGCCCATGACGACCTCGACGGTGGCGCCGCCCGTGAGGTCGGCGTGGTCCAGCCAGGCGGCGGTGCGGGGCGAGCCGTCGACGGTGAGGGACTGCACGTAGACGTTCTCGAGAGAGTTCTCCCGGGTGCGGATCACGAGGTCGCCGTCGGGCCGGTGGACCGTCACCTCGTCGAACAGCGGCGACCCGACCGCGTACCGCGGGGAGCCGACCTGCAACGGGTAGAGCCCGAGCGCGGCGAAGATCCACCACGCGGACATCTCGCCGTTGTCCTCGTCGCCGGGGTACCCCTGACCGATCTCGCTGCCGACGAAGAGACGGCGCAGCGTCTCGCGCAGGATCCGCTGCGCCTTCCACGGCGCACCCACGGCGGTGTAGAGCCAGGGCACGTGGTGCGAGGGCTGGTTGCTCACGCCCCACATCCCGAGCCGCACGTCGCGCGCCTCCGTCATCTCGTGGATGACCTGCCCGTACCCGCCCACGTGCGTGCCGTCCTCGGGCCGGTCGAAGAACTCGTCGAGCCGCTCCTCGAGCCCTGCGGGGCCGCCGTACAGGTTGGCCAGGCCGCGCGGGTCGTGGGGCGCGTGGAAGGCGAAGTTCCAGGCGTTCGTCTCGGTGAACGGGCCGCCCCAGTCGTCGGGATCGAAGTCGCGCGCAGGAGGCGTGAACACCCCGTCCGCGCCCCGCGCGCGGAAGAACCGGACCTCCGGGTCGAACAGCCCGCCGTACTGGCCCACGCGGTCCAGCAGGTATTCCGACTCCTCGCGCAGCGTCGCACGCCGGTCGTCCGGCGTCGCCGGGTCGTCCGCGAGCGCCGCCGCCATCGTGCCGATGCCGAAGTCGTTGAGGCAGCCCTCGAGCCCCCACGACACGGACTCGTCCGTGGAGGCGGGCGTGAACCCGAGGAACGCCGACGTCTCGAGGCCCTTGCGCCCGACGGCGTCGTGCGGGGGCGCGACGGTGGCGTTCCGGAGGGCGGCGTCGTACGCGTCGAGCGCGAGCGCCGTCGGCAGGGCGCCCTTGAGATAGGCGTCGGCGAGGGCGACGTCGGAGCTGGTGCCGGTCATGAGGTCGGCGTACCCGGGCGAGGACCAGCGCGAGATCCAGCCGCCGTCGCGGTACTGCTGCACGAAGCCGTCGGCGAGCTCGGCGGTGAGGTCCGGGTACAGCAGGGACAGCGCGGGCCACGCGGTGCGGTACGTGTCCCAGAAGCCGTGGTTGACCATCATGCGGCCGTCGACGACGGCGGCGCCGGTGACCGTGTCGGTGCTCTCCCCCACGGGCGGGGCGACCGGGCTGGCGTGCCGGAGCACGGGCGCCTCGGCGGTGCCCGTGTTCTCGGTGTGGGAGCTCGGGTAGAGGTGCAGCCGGTACAGGTTGGAGTACAGGGTGACGCGCTGGTCGTCGGTGGCGCCGGCCACCTCGACGACACCCAGCCGCTCCTGCCAGAGCGCCCGCGCGGCCTCCTGCACCTGGGCGAACGGCCGCTCGGCGAGCTCCAGGTCGAGGGCGTGGCGTGCCTGGTCCAGGCTGAGGTACGACGTCGCGAGCCGGAGCTCGACGGCGGGCTCGCGGGTCGTGTCGAAGGTCGCGAACCGCGCGTGCTGCCGGTCGCCCGCGGCGGCACCGACCGTGAGGGGCGCACGGTCGAAGGTGCCGGCCACGAACATGCGCGAGCGGCCCACGGACAACGGGCTGCCGTCGTCGACCCACCCCGTGACGGTGCCGTCGGGGTGCACCGTGAGACGGGCCGCGCCGGCGGAGGTGGTGACGGTGTCGAGCAGCACGTGCCCGACACCGTCGGGGGCGTCGGCCGGGAAGCCGAACCGCAGCACGCCGCCGTGGTCCGAGGGCGTGGCCGCGAGGGTGACCCCGCCCGCGAAGGTCACGGCGTACAGGTCGGGCCGGGCGGTCTCGTCCGCGTGGTCGAAGGGCAGCCCACGGGCGGCGAGGTCGGCCGTGGGCGTGCCGGCGCCCGTGGCGGGCTGCACGACGAGCTGGTTGCGGTCGCCCATCCACGGGCTGGGCTGGTGCGAGACGCCGAACCCTTGCAGCACCGGCCGGTTCTCGTGGTCGTTGGCCCGGTGGTACTCGTAGAGCCAGCGCTGCGAGGACGCGTCCGTCATCGGCACCCAGAGGGTGAACCCGTTCGGCACCGCCGTGGCGGGCGCGTTGTTGCCGCGGGAGAACTGCCCGCTCGACATCGTGCCGCGGCGGGTGTCGACGAGGTCCACGGGGTGCCCGGAGGCGCCGCCGACGACGGCGGGCTCGGCCGTCAGTGCCACGTCGTCGACCCAGCCGGAGAACGCGGCGTCGGCCATGTCCGCGGGCGGGTCGCAGCGCAGCAGGATCGCGTCCACGGTGCGCCCCGCCGCGACCGCGCCGACGTCGACCCGCACGGAGTTCCACTGGTCGGCGTAGAGGATCTTGCCCTCGCCCTGGGCGCGCGCCGTGGCGCGGGTGCCGTGCGCGTCGGTGGCCGGGAGGTCCGACAGGAACGTGCCGTCCGTGAACGCCAGGTCGAGCGCCACGTAGGTGGACGGGTACCGCAGGTCCCCGCGCAGGTCGGGCAGGACGACGTAGCTCAGCCGGGTGCGCGACCCGACCTCGATCCCCAGCCCCTCGAAGAGCACGTGCGTGGCGGCGCCGTCCCCGTCGCGCAGGCCGGCGAAGCCGAGCGCGTGCAGGCCGGAGAAGCCGGCACGCGCCTTGTGCGTGGCGCCGGACGCGGGGCCGTTCCCCACGCGCACGACCAGCGGCGCGCGTCGGGAGGATGCCAGCGGGGCGGGGTCGCCGGGCTCGAAGGACGTCGCGAACGAGGTGGGAGGCGTCATCGGATCTCCTGGGTACGGGGCTGCTGCCGGCACGGCCTAGCGATTCCTCCTCGTCCCAGGCTGGGACGAGGAGGAATCGCTACGTCGAGGGGTCGTCGTGGGTCAGTCGGCGTCCTTCTCGAACGCGGCCGGACGCACCTGCACGGCGCGCACCCGCTCGACGTCGAGCTTGCCGGAGCGGTCGAAGCGGTAGATGCCGTTCTGCTCCTGGAAGACGTCGGTGAGCTGCGTGTAGCAGTAGCCGAACATCAGCGGGTCGTCGAGCAGGGCGTCCGTCAGCCCGGCGAACCGGGTGTGGAACTCCTCCTCGTCGGCCACGCGCTGGCCGTAGCCCCACGACTCGCTGCGGTCGTCGCCCGCAGCCTGGGCCGCCTCCTCCGGGTTCCACCAGATGCCGCCGTACTCGCTGCAGAAGTACGGCTGCCCCCGGTACGGGAGCGAGATGGGGCCCTCGTCGTAGTCGTTCGCGTACGGCCGGCCGTCCTTCAGCCCCGCCATGTCGCGGGCGAACGCCTCCGGGTCCTGCTCGTAGTGGTGGGAGTCCCAGACGTCGGTCTCGAGCACGCGGTGCGAGTACCCGCTGGCGTCGAGCACGGGGCGCGACGGGTCCGCGAGCTTGGTCGCGAGGAACATCGCGCGCGTGACGTCGTCGAGCTGCGTGATCCGGTCGTGCAGCAGCTGGTGGGTCTCGTTCAGCGGGCACCAGCCGATGATCGACGGGTGGGAGAAGTCCCGCTCCAGGGCCTCCAGCCACTCGCCGACGTACGACGTGGTCGGCTTCTGGTGGTCGTCCTTTCGGCCGAAGTCGCCCGCCCCCCAGTCGCCGAACTCGCCCCACACGAGGTAGCCCAGCCGGTCCGCGTGGAAGAGGTAGCGCTCCTCGAAGACCTTCTGGTGCAGGCGGGCGCCGTTGAAGCCGGCCTCGAGGCCGAGCTCGACGTCACGCCGCAGGGCGGCGTCGCTGGGCGCGGTCATGAGCGACTCGGGCCAGTAGCCCTGGTCGAGCACGAGGCGCTGGAAGACGGGCTCGCCGTTGATCCGGACCGCCTTGCCCTCGATCGCCACGGAACGCAGGCCCGCGTACGAGCGGACCGCGTCGACGACGTCGCCCGCCGCGTCGTGCAGCTCGACCTCGACGCCGTACAGGTGCGGGTCCTGCGTGGACCACGGACGCACCCGGTCCGCGGGGATCACGACGCGCACCGACGGCGCGAGGTCGAGGTCCGCGCGCGTGGTCTCGGTGGCGACGACACCGTCCGCGTCGCTCACCGTCACGACCACGTGGTGGCCCCGGCGGTTCTGCGTGAGGGGCACCCGCACGTCGAGGGCGCGCGCGGCGAGGTCCGGGGTGATGCGCGGACGGCGCAGGCTGGCGCCGGGCACCGGCTCCATCCACACCGTCTGCCAGATGCCCGTGGTGCGCGTGTAGTGGCAGTCCTTGTTGGCGTACAGGCCGGACTGCTTGCCGCGTGCCTGCGGGATGCCGCGGTGGTCGCGGGCCCGCACGACGACGGTCACGGTGTCGCCCGGCGCCGCGACGCCGAACAGGTCGGCCGTGAACGGGGTGAACCCACCGCGGTGGCGCGCCACCTCGGTGCCGTCCACCCAGACGGTGGCGTCGTGGTCGACGGCCCCGAAGTGCAGCAGCACGTGGGTGTCGGCGCCCGCGACCTCGTCCCAGTCCGCCGGGACGGTCACCTCGCGGCGGTACCAGACCGCCTCGAGGAAGTCGGTGTTCTCCACCCCGGACAGCTCGGACTCCGGGGCGAACGGCACGGTGATGGTGCCGGCGAGCGACCGCTCGCGCAGGCCCCGCTCGAGCCCGGAGTCGCCGGGGTCGATCTCGAACCCCCAGGAGCCGTTGAGGTTGAGCCAGCGGTCCCGCACCACCTGCGGGCGCGGGTACTCGGGGCGGGGGAGGTCGCCGCCGGTCGGGGCGGAGGGAGGATCGAGACGATCGAGGACGGACATCGTTGAGCTCCGTTGCGCGTGGATGACAGTGCGTCGCCGATTCAACAGCGGAACCCGAAAAGATGCAACGTTGAATCAGAGACTGGGCGGTCAGAGGGTCGAGATCGGCGGCCTGCTGCTCTCCCGGACGAGGAGCCGGTGCGGGACGACGACGTCCACCGGGGCCGGCGGGGCGTCGGCGCCGGGGCGGCGCACCTGGGCGACGACGCGCTCCACGGCGGTCTCCGCGATGGCCTGCAGGTCCGGCGCGACCGTCGTCAGCGACGGGTTGGCGAACCGTCCGTCCTCGGTGTTGTCCCAGCCCGTGACGGCCAGGTCCTCCGGCACCCGCACGCCGTTGAGCCGCAGCGCGTACAGCGCGCCCAGCGCGAGCTCGTCGTTGGCGCAGACGAGCCCGTCGATCTGGTCGACCCGCGGCAGGATCTCCTCCACGGCCGTCGCTCCCGCCTGCCGGGAGAACTGCGGCGCCGGCAGGATCCAGCGCGGGTCCGCGCTGCGGCCGGACGCCTCGTGCGCCTCCCGGAACCCGCGCACGCGGAGCATCCCGGTGCGGTCGTCCACCGGCTCCGCGCCGAGGAACGCGAGCCGCGTGCGCCCCGAGGTCAGCAGGTGGTCGGTGACCTCCCGCGCCGCCAGGACGTTGTCGATGCTCACGTGGTCGGTGCGCAGGTCACCGGGGCTGCCGGGGTCGGTCCGCTCCCCCAGGAGCACCATCGGCGTCTCCCCGCGCACCTCGGCGACCTCGCTCGGCGCGATGGTCAGCGGCGAGAAGATGATCCCGTCGATCGCCTGCACCTCGAACCCGCGCGCCACGGCGAGCTCGGACTCGCGGACCGTGCGCGTCTCCTCGATGAGCACGCGGTAGCCACGTGCCCCGGCGACGTCGATCACGATGTGCGCGAGGGCCGAGAAGTACGGCGAGTGCACCCACGGGACGGCGAGCGCCAGGGTGCTCGTCCGCCCGCTGCGCAGCTGGCGTCCCGCGAGGTTGGGGCGGTAGCCGAGGGTGGCGATGACCTCCTCGACCCGCGCCCGCGTGTCGTCGCCGACGCGCCCGGTGCCGTTGACGACGTTCGAGACCGTCTTCCACGACACGCCCGCCTCCGCGGCCACGTCCTTGATCCCCACCCGGCCCGACCCGCGCCCCCGGGCCCCGCCTCCCGCTCGTGCGTCCTCGCCCTCGAGTGCCGACATCCGTTCCTCCCTCCGGCGGCCCACGGAGAACCTTGCTGGCTCTCTTGACGGGCTGCCCGCCCTAGTCCATCGTGGTCCCACGTTGGAGCGCAACGTTGCACCAAGGAGGGTCGATGAAGACCATGCAGCGCAGTTCTGCGTCGCCAGGGGGGTCGTGGCCGAGCCACGCACCCGGACGACGTCCTCGGTCCGGAAGCAGCGGTCCCGCGGACGACGGGCCGAGGTGGAGCAGGCGCGGCCTGCTCCAGGCGGCGCTCGTCGGGGCCGGCGGCATCGCGCTGGGCGGCGCCCTGTCGGGGTGCGCGACACCCGCGGCGTCGGGGTCCGGGCGCACGTCGGTGATGATCTGGGACCTCTTCTCGGGCGGTGACGGCGCGCTCATGCAGAAGATGGTCGGTGCGGTCGCGAAGGCGAACACGGACATCGCCGTCGACTCCACGACCCTCGCCTGGGGCGCCCCCTACTACACGAAGCTCGCCATGGCGTCCTCGGGCGGGCGCCCGCCGGAGGCCGCGGTGATGCACATGTCGCGCCTCGCCGGGTACGCGCCCGGCGGCCTGCTGGAGCCGTTCGACCTGGACGCCCTCGCCGACCTCGGCATCACGCAGGACGACTTCGCGCCCGCCGTGTGGGAGAAGGCGCAGTTCGACGGCCAGCTGTACGCGCTGCCGCTCGACACCCACCCGTACATCGCGTTCAACAACCCGAAGATCGCCGGGCAGGCGGGCCTGCTCGACGCCGACGGCAAGCTCGCCCTGGCACCCGGCGCGGACGCGTTCCTCGACGCGGGCCGCGCGATGGCCGAGGTCACGGGCGAGACGGGCGTCTCGTGGGGCTACCTGCGCGACACCGCGGGCTGCTGGCGCATGTTCTGGGGCCTGTACAACCAGAACGGAGGCGGCTACGACCTGACGCCGGGCAAGCCGGCCGAGCTGGACGAGAAGGCGGCCACCGAGGTGTTCGAGTTCCTCCAGGAGATGGTCGACGGCAAGGTCGCGGCGAAGAACCAGGACGGCGGCGCCGCCTCCGGGCGGTTCATGTCCGAGCGCACCGGGCTGATGTTCTCCGGCGAGTGGGACCTCCCGATGTTCCAGGGCGCCATCCCCGACGTCGGCGCCACGCCGTTCCCGGCGATCTTCGGGACGCCGGCGAACTACGCCGACTCCCACTCGTTCGTCCTGCCGAGGCAGGCGCACCCGGACCCCGCCAAGCGCGCGGCCACGTACCGCGTCCTCGCCGGCCTGCTCAAGGAGGGCCTGACCTGGGCGTCCGCGGGACACATCCCGGCGTACCAGCCGGTGGTCCAGACGCCGGAGTACCAGTCGCTCACCCCGCAGCGCGACTATGCGCCCGCCGCCGAGATCGCCGTCTTCGACCCCGACGCCTGGTTCACCGGCGGCGGCAGCGACTTCCAGACGCGCATGGGCGACGCCATGACCGACACCCTGTCCGGCAAGGCGTCCCCGCAGACCGCCGTCGACCGCATGCTCAGCGAGATGAACCGCTTCCTCTCGCAGCCCAGCCCCGCCTGACCGAGAGAGGACGACGATGACCGCCTCGAGCACGTCACTCAGCGCCCCCGTCGCACGCCCCTCCCGGGGCCGCACGGGCACCCGTCCCCGTACCGGGACCCGCGCCACCCGCACCTCGCTGCGCGCACGGGACCGTTCCGGGTACCTGTTCGTCGCCCCGTTCGCGGTGGCGACCGGACTCTTCCTCCTGTGGCCGACGATCTACGGCCTGTGGATGAGCTTCACCGACCAGAGCCTCACCGCCACGGGGAGCTCGTTCATCGGCTTCGACAACTACGTCGAGGCCTTCAGCGACCCGCAGGTGTGGCAGACGCTCCTGCACACGGTGTGGTTCACGGTGCTCAGCACCGTCCCCCTCATCGTCGTCGCGCTCCTCATGGCGCTGCTGGTGCACACCGGCCTGCCGGGCCAGTGGGTGTGGCGGATGTCGTTCTTCGCGCCGTTCCTGCTGACCAGCGCCGTCGTGTCGTCCCTGGCGAGCTGGCTGTTCCAGCCGGAGATCGGCCTGCTGGACGTCTGGATCGCGAAGCTCGGCCTCGGGCCGGTGGGGTGGCTCACCGACGAGAACGTCGCGATGTTCTCCATCGCGCTCGTCACCGTCTGGTGGACCGTCGGCTTCAACTTCCTCCTGTACCTGGCGGCCCTGCAGGGCATCCCGCAGCAGCAGTACGAGGCGGCGACGATCGACGGCGCCGGCGGATGGCGGCGGCTGTTCTCCATCACCCTCCCGCAGCTGAAGACCATCACCGGCGTGATCGTCGTGCTGCAGCTGCTCGCCTCGCTCAAGGTCTTCGACCAGATCTACCTGCTCACCGCCGGCGGTCCCAACGGGAGCACGCGGCCGATCCTCGAGTACGTCTACGACACGGGCTTCACGAACTACCGCCTCGGGTACGCCTCCGCCATCTCGTACGTGTTCTTCGCCCTGATCCTCGTGTTCACGCTGGTCCGGCTGCTGCCCACGAAGAAGGAGGCCTGACGTGTCCGTCGCTCAGTCCGCTCCCCGGTCCGTCTCGACGTTGGTCGCCGGACGCCGGTCGGCCGCGCAGCAGACCCGCGCCGAGAACCGCACGCTCACCAAGCTGACGATCGGTCCGTCGCCGTGGGTGCGGGCCGCGGCGCTCGCCGCCCTCGTCGTCCTGGCCGTGCTGTGGCTGCTGCCCCTCGCCTGGGGCGCCGTCACCAGCTTCAAGCACGAGGCCGAGGCGGCCCTGCCCGCGTCGTGGTGGCCCAGCCAGGGCTGGACGCTGGACGCCTACCGCCAGGTCCTCGGCAACAGCGAGCTGCTGGGCTGGATGTGGAACAGCCTGGTCGTCGCCGTCCTCGTGACCGCGCTGACCGTGCTGATCTCCGCGATGGCCGCCTTCGCGTTCTCGCAGACGGTGTTCAAGGGACGCAGGCTGCTGCAGTTCCTCACGATCGCGTCGATCATGATGCCCGGCCAGATCCTCATCGTGCCGCTGTTCAAGCAGATGCAGGCCATGGGGCTGGTGGACACGTTCGCGGGCATCGTGCTGCCGCAGGTCGTGGCGCCGGTGATGGTGTTCATCCTCAAGCGGTTCTTCGACGCCATCCCCACCGAGCTGCTCGACGCGGCCCGCATCGACGGCGCCGGCACGTGGCGGCTGTTCTGGACGATCGTGCTGCCGCTGTCGAAGTCGATCCTCGTCGCCGTCGCGATCTTCGTGTTCATCGGCGCGTGGAACAACTTCCTGTGGCCGTTCATCGTCACGACCGACCCGCAGTTCATGACCCTGCCCGTCGGCCTGTCGACCGTGAAGAACGCGTACGGCGTGCAGTACGCGCAGAACATGGCGTCGGCGATGATCGCGGCGCTGCCGCTGCTCGTCGTGTTCATGCTCTTCCAGCGCCGGATCGTCCAGGGTGTCGCCACGACGGGCATGGGCGGCCAGTAGCAGGGACGATCGGGGCATGCCGGACGCCCCCGCCACACAGCACCCCCTCCCCCGACGCACCCAGCGACCTCACCTCGCGGCGCTGCTGGAGGACCGGTGGTGCGCCGTGGCGGGGGCGTTCCTGCGCCGGCGGGGCTGGGTGCCGCGCCTCCTCCCGTACACCGGGTACGGCACGCCGCTCGGCGTGCGGGTGCTCGCCCGCGTGCTGCTGGTGCCGCCGTCGCACGCGACGGGACCGCTGGCGCCGGAGCTGGCGGCGGAACGACGGCCGCTGCGCAGCTACCTCACCATGCCGGCACCCGGCGAGCCGGTGCGGGTGACCGTGGGCGGCGCGGACGTCACCGTCAAGACCGACCGCGCCGGGTACGTGGACGCCCTGGTGTCGCCTCCCGAGGACGCTCCTCTGCCGGCCGGTCGGCACGACGTCGTCCTCACCGCCGAGCGCTCCGGCGCCGAGGCCACCGGCCAGGTGGTCGTCGTCGGTCCCGGCACGACGTTCGGCGTCGTCAGCGACATCGACGACACGGCGATGATCACCGCCGTGCCGCGCCCGCTGGTCGCGGCGTGGAACACGTTCGTCATCCGGGCGAGCGCCCGCCGTCCCGTCCCGGGGATGCCGGAGCTCTACCGGCGGCTCGCCGCCGACCACCCCGGAGCGCCGTTCGTCTACCTCTCCAACGGCGCGTGGAACACCGCCGGGACGCTGTCGCAGTTCCTCGACCGGTACGGGTTCCCGCCGGGCCCCCTGCTCCTCACCGACTGGGGACCGACGCAGACCGGCTGGTTCCGCAGCGGCCCGCAGCACAAGAGCGACACCCTGGACCGCCTCATGACGACGTTCCCCGACGTGCGGTGGCTCCTGCTCGGCGACGCCGGCCAGCTCGACGAGGACGTGTACGTGCGCGCGTCCGCGCGCTGGCAGGGGCGCGTGGTGGCGATCGCCATCCGGAAGGTCGCCCGCGCCCGGGTACGCCCCGTGCGCGGCCGCCCGGAGCCCGGCGCCCCGCTGGTGCGGGGCGAGGACGGCGTGGAGCTCGCCGACAGGCTCGCCTGGCTGCTCCGTCCTGACTCCACCCGCTGACGGCGGTCGCGACGGCGCGGGTGCCTCCTACGCGCTCGGCCCGCCGTGCACCGGCACGAAGCCGGACTCGTAGGCGCGCACCACGGCCTGCGTACGGTCGCGCACGCCGAGCTTGGCGAGCACGTTGCCCACATGGGTGCGCACCGTCTCGACGCCCAGGTACAGCTCGCCCGCGATCTCCGCGTTCGACAGGCCCGTCGCCATCAGGCGCAGCACCTCGCCCTCCCGCGCGGTGAGGCGGGCGTCCCGCAGCCCGCCGGAGGCCGGTCCGTCCGTGCCGCGCGCGGCCACGAGCCGTCGCACCGCGTCGGGGAAGAGCAGCGAGTCGCCCCGCGCCACGAGCCGCACGGCGTCCGCGACCTCCTCCGGACGCGCCCGCTTCAGCAGGAAGCCCTGTGCGCCGGCGTGCAGGGCGTCGAGCACGTGGTCGTCGTTCTCGAAGGTGGTGAGCACGAGCACCTTGGGCGCGGGGGCGCCGGGCCCGCCCGACGCGACGACGGCCCGCGTCGCCGCGATCCCGTCCACGCGCGGCATCCGCACGTCCATGAGGACGACGTCCGGCCGCGCCTGCGCCACGGCCTGGGGGACCTCGGACCCGTCGGCCGCCTCCCCCACGACCTCCAGGTCGGGCTCCGCGTCGAGGATCACGCGCAGGCCCGCCCGCACCAGCGGCTCGTCGTCGACGAGGACGACGCGGACAGCGCCCGGAGGGAGGTTCACGCCGTCGATCCTGCCGCATCGGTGCGGACCGGGCTCCCGGGCGCCCGTGCTCAGGCCAGCGGGAAGCGCGCCGTCACCACCCACGTGTCCTCGCGCGGCCCGGCGTCGAGGTCGCCGCGCAGGAGCCGGACCCGCTCGGCCATGCCGTGCAGGCCGCGGCCGCCGCGCCCCGCCGACCCCCGGGGCCTCCCCGGCAGCGGGTTCGCGACCTCGACGACGAGACGGTCGCCCGCAAGGCGCACCCGCACCGCGACCGGGCTGCCGGGAGCGTGCCGGACGGCGTTGGTGAGCGCCTCCTGCACCACGCGGTAGGCCTCGTGCGAGGTCGCCCGGGGCAGCGCGTCGGCGGCCCCGGGGGCGAGGTCGAGGTGCACCTGGGCACCCGCGTGGCGTGCGTCGTCCACGAGGGCGGGGAGGTCGGCGAGCGCACGGGCGGGCGCACGCTGGTCGGCGGGGACGCCGTCGCCGGCGCGCAGCAGCCCGAGCACGTGGTCGAGGTCGGCCATCGCCGCGCGGCCGGACTCCTCGATCGCGGCGAGCGAGCGGCGGGCCGCGTCCGGGTCGGAACCGACCAGCCGCGACGCGGCCGCGGCCTGCAGGGTCGTGACGGTGAGCGCGTGCCCGACCGAGTCGTGCAGCTCGCGGGCGAGGCGGCCGCGCTCCGCGAGCCGGTCGGCCCGCGCCTCGAGCTCCGCGATCCGCGCCGTCTGGTCCGGCCCGAGCAGGGGCTCCGCCGACTGCCTCAGCACCCGCCGTGCGAACGCCGTGCCGTACGGCAGGGCGAGCAGCGCCAGCACGGCGAGGGCCACCCACCCGGCGGGGCTGTGCGCGAACGTCGGCGTCACCTGGGCGAGGAACGCCTGGTCGACGCCGGCCGCCGACAGCACGAGCTGTGTCGCGAGCGGCACGGCCACCAGCAGGCCCAGAGTCACGACGGCGCCGAGGGCGAGGTGCAGCGCGAACCAGGCAGCACCGCGCCACCGTGTCGCGACGGTGGGCGGCCCGGCCGGGTCGGGCAGGGCCTCGGCGCCGACGTCGAGGAAGGTCCGCGCCGCGGCGATCTCCAGCGTCCGCACGGGCGCGAGGAAGGGCGGCGCGCCCACGAGGACGGCCGTCATCGCGGCCAGGACGGCGACGGCGGTGCGCGGGGTGGCCGGATCGGCGAACATCTGCACGAAGCCGGCGGCGAGCAGGAGGTAGGCCCCGGCGACCACTCCCCCGATGACGAGGTACACGCCCGCACGCACGGTGGACGCGCTGGTCAGCGGCGTCAGCGCCCAGCGCGCGGTGCGCCGTCCGCTGCCCACCGCCGTCCGCGCCGCCATGCCGTCAGTCTGCCGACCGCGTGCGTGTCGCGCCTCCCCCGGTCGGGGGAACCCTGGGCACGGGACGCGGCGCACGGACACCACCTCAGCCCGTTGCGAATCCTGCAATTCGCCGGTGGATGTCGTCCGCATGACTCACACTCGTGCGCGTACCAACCCCAGGACCAAGGAGGGAAAGTGACAAGTTCGCCGGGAATGCACGTTGGAAGAAAAAGCGACATGAGTGTCTCTCGCCGTCCGCATACCGCGACACCTGCGAGCCCGCTTCAGGGTGCGCTCCCGTGCGGCCGCGTGGTGGGGCGGTGATCCGGTCGTTGACGCGGGGAGCGCTGGCCGCGACCGTCTTCGTGGTCGGCATCGTCGTCGGCGCCCTGGGGGCGTACCTCGTGGTCACCGAGGTGGTGAGCACTCAGCCCGAGGACAGCCCGGTCTCCAGCTACCGCGCCGACTACTCCGACGAGCTCGTCCGTATCGGCGCGACGCCCGCCGGGTAGCGACACGGTCGGTGGCGCTGGCTAGGCTTCCCGCCCATGAGCGACTCAACTCCCGAGCCATCGGGGCCGGCGCCCCTTTCCGAGGCGGACGCGCTGTGCGCGGTACTCGAGCGCAACCGTCGAAACTTCGCCTGGAAGACGACGGGGCTCGACGCGACCGGGCGGCGGGCGTCCACGGCCGCGACCTCGATGACGTTGGGCGGACTCGTCAAGCATGTGGCTCTGGTGGAGACGGACTGGCTCGCCGTGAAGCTGGCGGGCCGCGAGCTCGGGTCACCGTGGGACTCCGTCGACCTCGACTCCCAGCCCGACTGGGACTGGCGGACCGGGGCGCTGGACCGCCCGGAGGACGTCGACGCGCTCTGGCGCGCGGCGGTCGAGCGGTCGCGAGAGGTGGTGAGCGAGGTCATCAGGGAGCGCGGGCTCGACGGTCCGGCGTCGTTCACCCGCCGAGACGGTCGCGCGCCCAGCGTCCGCGAGATGCTCCTGGACATGATCGAGGAGTACGCGCGACACACCGGTCACGCCGACATCCTCCGTGAGGCGGTGGACGGCCGCGTGGGCGAGGACGCGCCCCCGGACTTCGCTCTCTAGGCCGCTGACCGTGAACCAAGGAGGGCGATGATGCCTGGCCGGCGCCGACGTGCCGCCTCACGGCGGACGAGCAGCGCTGTTCTCGCGCTCACCTTGGCCGCACTCTCGGGCTGCTCGGCCATCGAGTCCGCGGTCGACCGCACGGCGTACTGCAGGCCGGAGGACCCGGTCGTGACGCCGCAGCGCGTCGCACCAGGCGACGAGCTGCACCTCGAGACCACCGGACGAGACGACGGCGTGGACTGCGAGCCGCGCATGCCGGCCCGGGCCCGCTACGTGGTCACGATCATGTCGGAGATGCCCGACAACGACCCGACGATGGGCCGTTACTCGGCGTCCCTCGGCCTGCTGGACCCGAGCAGCGACGGAGCCGCTCACGGAACCGTCCGGGTCCCTGATGACATCCCGGCCGGCAAGGCAGAGGTGTCCCTGCGACTCCAAGGCGCCAAGACGAGGTGCGAGCTCGATCCAGGCGCCAGCTGCGCGCAGGACCCCTATGCCCCGATCGAGGTCGTCGACTGACCGTGGAGCGCCGGTCCACGCGTCCGACCGAGGTGGAGGGCACCCGTCAGAGCCCGGCTATGCCGGCTTGCGGGCGCTCACGATCATGTGGGTGCCGAGGAAGCGTCGCCGCCAGGTGACGTCGTCGAACCCGAGCCGCCACAGGATGCCGGCGACCTGCTCCGGCGACATGAACCCGAGGGTGGTCTCCTCGAGGTAGGTGTACGACTTCTTGTCGCGCGCCACGAGCTGGCCGAGCAGCGGGATGACGACCTTCACGCCGAGGGCCACCGGGTACTTCAGCAGCCCGCGGGGCGGGCAGGTCTCGAGCAGGGCGAGGCGGCCGCCGGGCTTGAGCACGCGCAGCTGCTCGGCGAGCACGCGCTCGGCGTCCTCGACGTTGCGCAGCAGGTAGCCGTGGGTGACCGCGTCGAAGGACGCGTCATCGAAGGGGAGCGCGTTGGCGTCGGCGAAGCCCCAGGTCACGGCGTCGGCGCCGGGCTTGGCGCGTGCGCCGTCGAGCATCCCCTCGGAGAAGTCGACACCGTGGATCGTGGCGCCGGGGTACTGGCGCGCGGCCTCGAGGGCGATCACGCCGGTTCCGGTGGCGATGTCGAGCAGCGACCCGCCGGCGGGCAGCTGCGCCCGGCGCGCGACATCGCGGCACCAGGCGGCGTGCCGGCCCAGGGTCATGAGGCGGTTCATCCGGTCGTAGTAGCCGGGGACCGTGTCGAAGAGGCGCTGCACCTCCTCGCCGTGCGGCGAGGGGACGCTCACGCGGCGAGCTCCTGACCGCTCATCTTGTGGATGGAGTCCATGACGTGGTCCGTCAGCTCCCGGCGCACCTGCGCGGGGCGGGCTCCGGTGGTGAGCTGCCGCGACGGGTCGATGGGGGCACCGAAGTGCACCTGGATGCCGCGCGACGGGCGGGGCAGCCGCTTGCCCACGGGCTGCACCTTGTCGGTGCCGCGCAGCGCGACGGGCACGACGGGCGCGGAGCCGGCGAGCGCCAGCCAGGCGACGCCGGTGTGCCCCTGGTGCAGCTTGCCGTCCCGGGAGCGCGTGCCCTCGGGGTAGATGCCGAAGGCGCCGCCGCGCCGGAGCACGACGAGCGCGTCGTCGAGCGACCGCTGCCCGGCGCGGGGGTCCTCCCGGTCGACGGGGATGTGGCCCATCGTGGTGAAGAACCAGCGCGAGACGCGCCCCTTGAGGCCGCGGCCCGTCCAGTACTCCGCCTTCGCGATGAAGGTGACGTGCCGGGGCACGACGAGCGGGATGATGATCGAGTCGATGAACGACAGGTGGTTGCTCGCCAGGATCACGGGACCACGCCGCGGGATGTTGTGCAGTCCCGTCACCTGGGGGCGCAGCAGCACGTACACCAGGAGCGACAGGACGAGGCGCAGGAACCGATAGGTCACCGCACCATTGTGCCCCCTGCTCCTGGCAGCCTCGCGAACCGTGCGTCAGGCGGCGGCCAGCAGGGCGTCGGCGGCGCGCCGAGCCTCCCGGGCGACGTCGGCGTCGTGCGTGATCGCGGCGGTGGTCTGCGCGCCCTCGGCGAGCAGGACCACCTGGAGGGCGACGGCGTCGGGCAGGCCGGCCTCGCGCACCAGGCCCAGGACGTGCTGCCGGAACGCGTCCTTGTGCCCGCGCACAGCCTCGGCGATCCGGGGCGACGTCGCGCCGAGCTCGCCGAAGGAGTTGATGAAGGCGCAGCCCCGGAAGCCGTCCTCCCGGAACCAGGTGTCGAGGAAGTCGAAGACGGTGAGGATCTGCTCCCGGGGGGTCGTGGCCGCGGTGGCCGCCCGCGCCACGCCGTCGGCCCACTGCCGGGTACGCAGACCGAGGACCGCGACGACCAGGTCCTCCTTGGACGGGAACAGCGCGTAGATGCGCTTGAGCGAGACGCCCGCCTCGGCCCGCACGGCGTCCATGCCGACGGCCTGGACGCCGCGGGCGTAGAAGAGCCGGTCAGCGGCCGCGACCACGGTGTCGCGCGCCGTCACCTCGTCGAGCATCGTTCACCCTCTCGTCGGTCGATCCCCCTTGCGCGGAGAACCATCGTTCTCTACTGTAGCGCTCAGCGGGAGAACGATCGTTCTCCCCCCGGAGAGGGAGCACGGACATGGGCTACATCACCGTCGGGCAGGAAAACAGCACGGACATCGAGCTCTACTACGAGGACCAGGGCGCGGGTCAGCCGGTCGTCCTCGTGCACGGGTACCCGCTCGACGGGCACAGCTGGGAGCTCCAGACCCGTGAGCTCCTCGCCGCCGGCTACCGCGTGATCACCTACGACCGGCGCGGCTTCGGGGCGTCGAGCAAGGTCGGCTCGGGCTACGACTACGACACGTTCGCCAAGGACCTCGACACCGTCCTGACCACGCTGGACCTGCGCGACGTGATCCTCGTCGGCTTCTCCATGGGCACCGGCGAGCTCGCCCGCTACGTGCACAACCACGGCCACGACCGCGTCGCCAAGCTCGCCTTCCTCGCGTCGCTCGAGCCGTTCCTCGTGCAGCGGGACGACAACCCCGAAGGCGTGCCGCAGGCCGTGTTCGACGGGATCGCCGACGCCGCCCGCTCGGACCGCTACGCCTGGTTCACGCAGTTCTACAAGGACTTCTACAACCTGGACGAGAACCTCGGCACCCGGATCTCCGAAGAGGTCGTGCGCGCCAACTGGATCACCGCCGTGAGCTCGGCCCCCGTCGCCGCCTACGCCGTCGTCCCCACCTGGATCGAGGACTTCCGGGCCGACGTCGAGGCGGTGCGCGCGACCGGCAAGCCGACGCTGATCCTGCACGGCACGAAGGACAACATCCTGCCGATCGACGCGTCCGGCCGCCGGTTCCACCAGGCGGTGCCCGACGCCGAGTACGTCGAGATCGAGGGCGCGCCGCACGGACTGCTGTGGACGCACGCCGACGAGGTGAACGCGGCGCTGCTCGCGTTCGTCGGCCGCTGACCCGTCAGACGGCGGTGAGCAGGTAGTCGTCGGCGTCGTCGTCCCACGCGAGGGCGACGGCGCCGGCGGCCTGCGCGCCCTTCGCGAACTGCAGGAAGCCGCGGTAGCCGAGCGCCTTCTCCGAGAAGTCGGGGCGGCGCTTGCGCACCTCGTTCTTGAGGCCCGACAGCGGCGCGGTCCCGCCGGCGTCCTGCACGGCTGCGCGGAGCAGCCCGAACGCGCCCTCCGTGTCCTGCTGCTCGGGCAGCGCCACCTCCGGGTCGCCCGTCGACGGCCCGGGTGAGAGGACCACGAAACCGCGGTCGGCGAGGAAGCGCAGGAACTCCCCGAAGGTGCGGAAGCCGTAGTCGGACTCGCTGAACGTGGGGTCCTTGCGCACCATCGTGCGCTTGAGCATCGACGCCGTGACGGTCCCGCTGGTGGAGGCCTGCAGGTCGGCGAGCGTCTGCGCCACCTTGACCTCCATCGTCGCCTCCTCGCCGGGGGCGGCGTCCTCGTGCTCGACGTCGGCCTCGGCCGCGACGCTCGGCTCGACGGCAGGCTCCGCGGCGGGCTCGACGGCGGGGGTCTCGGCCGCCGGGGACTTCTTGCGGCGGCCACGCGTCGTCGTCGTGCCGGACGTCGCGGGCGCGGCCTCCTCGACCGGTGCCGAGGACCGCGTCGCCCCCGCGGCCTCGGCGGGCGCCTCGGCAGGAGCCTCGGTGGCCGCCGGGGGCTTGGCACGCCCGCCGCGGCCGCCGCCCGACCGGCCGGTGCCCTTGCCCGCGCCACGCCCGGACCGCTTGGGGGCCGGCGCCTCGGACTCGTCGGGCACGTCGACACCCTCGAGCCGGTCGTAGAACAGGAACTCGTCGCACGCGGGCGGCAGCAGGCGCGACGTCGAGTTCTCGACGCCGACGCCGATGACGCGCTTGTCGAGCTCGCGCAGCTTGTGCACCAGCGGGGAGAAGTCGGAGTCGCCCGTGCACATGACGAACGTGGTGATGTACTCGCGCTCGAAGGCCATCTCGATGGCGTCGACCACCATCTTGATGTCGGCGGCGTTCTTGCGGGACGCCCCCATGCGCTGGGTCATCTCGATGAGCTCGACCTGGTGGCGGGTCAGCATCCGCCGGTCCTCGTCGAAGTACGACCAGTCGGCGTAGGCGCGGCGCACGACCACGCGCCCCCGCACGGCGAGCGCGTCCGCGATCGGCTTGAAGTCGAACTGCATGCCGCCCAGGTGGTCCCGCGCGCCGAGCGCCAGGTTCTCGTAGTCGAGGAAGACGGCGAGGCGCTCTTCGGTGTCCATGGCGGCCACACTATGCCCCGCCGTCCGGAAGCCGCTCCCGGGGTTTTCACCCCCTATCCTGTCTCGGGTCCCGACGACGCGACGCCTTGGAGGCTCACCTTGTCTGCAGATCCCGGAGCCCCCGTGGCGACGGACGAGATCGTCCCCGACCCCTCGCTCCCCCCGACGGCGGTGCCGGCGGAGGACCTGAGCCCCCGCTGGACCTGGCAGAAGGTCGTGCTCTGGGCGGCGATCGCGCTGCTCGGCGGCGTCGCGTGGGTCATGCTCGCCCTGGTGCGCGGCGAGACCGTGAACGCGATCTGGTTCGTCTTCGCCTCGGTGTGCACGTACCTCATCGGGTACCGCTTCTACTCGAAGGTCATCGAGAAGTTCATCACCCGCCCGGACGACCGCCGCGCCACGCCCGCCGAGACGCACGAGGACGGCAAGGACTTCGTCCCCACCGACCGCCGGGTGCTGTTCGGCCACCACTTCGCCGCCATCGCCGGCGCCGGCCCGCTGGTCGGCCCCGTCCTCGCCGCCCAGATGGGCTACCTGCCGGGCACGATCTGGATCATCGTCGGCGTGGTGCTCGCGGGGGCCGTGCAGGACTACCTGGTCCTCTTCTTCTCCATGCGTCGCGGCGGCCGCAGCATCGGCCAGATGGCGCGCGAGGAGCTGGGGCGCATCGGCGGCGTCGCCGCGATCGTCGCGTCCCTGCTGATCATGATCATCATCGTGGCGATCCTCGCCCTCGTGGTGGTCAACGCCCTCGGCGAGAGCCCGTGGGGCGTGTTCAGCGTCGCCATGACCATCCCGATCGCCCTGTTCATGGGCGTGTACCTGCGGTACCTCCGACCCGGCCGGATCACCGAGGTCTCGCTCATCGGCTTCGTGCTGCTGATGGCCGCCATCATCGGCGGCGGCTGGGTGGCGGACACGGCCTGGGGGTCGGAGCTCTTCCACCTCGACCGCACGACGATCGCCGTCGGCATCATCGTCTACGGGTTCGTCGCCGCCGTCCTGCCCGTGTGGCTGCTGCTGGCACCCCGCGACTACCTGTCCACCTTCATGAAGGTGGGCGTCATCGTGGTGCTCGCAGGCGCCGTCGTCATCGTGCGCCCGGAGATCTCCGTGCCCGCGGTCAGCGAGTTCGCGGGCTCCGAGACCGGCCCCGTCGTGGCCGGCAGCCTGTTCCCGTTCCTGTTCGTGACGATCGCGTGCGGCGCCCTGTCCGGGTTCCACGCGCTCATCTCGTCCGGCACGACGCCGAAGCTCGTGGAGAAGGAGCGCCAGACGCGCTTCATCGGGTACGGCGGCATGCTCATGGAGTCGTTCGTCGCGATCATGGCGCTGGTCGCCGCGATCTCCATCGACCGCGGCGTGTACTTCGCGATGAACTCCTCGGCTGCCGCCACGGGCGGCACGATCGAGGGCGCGGTCGCCTTCGTGAACTCGCTGGGTCTCGCCGGCGTCAACCTCACGCCGGACACCCTCACGACCCTCGCGAGCCAGGTGGGCGAGCCCTCCATCGTGTCCCGCACGGGGGGTGCTCCGACGCTCGCGCTCGGGCTGGCGCACATCATGCACCAGCTGTTCGGCGGCACCGCGATGATGGGCTTCTGGTACCACTTCGCGATCATGTTCGAGGCGCTGTTCATCCTCACCGCCGTGGACGCCGGCACCCGCGTGGCGCGGTTCATGCTGCAGGACACGATCGGCAACGTCGCACCGCGGTTCAAGGACGTGAGCTGGCGGCCGGGAGTGTGGGTCTGCACCGCGATCATGGTCGCCGGGTGGGGCAGCATCCTCTACCTCGGCGTGACCGACCCGCTCGGCGGCATCAACACGTTCTTCCCGCTGTTCGGCATCGCGAACCAGCTGCTGGCCGCGATCGCCCTCGCCGTCGTGCTCGCGATCGTCGCGAAGCGGGGTCGCGCGTACTGGGCGTGGCTGTGGATCGTGGCCCTGCCGCTCGCGTTCACCGCGGTCATCACCATCACCGCGTCGTTCGAGAAGATCTTCTCGGACGTCCCCGCCGTCGGGTACTGGGCGCAGCACCGCGCGTTCCAGGAGGCGCTCGACGCCGGGGAGACCTCGTTCGGCACCGCGCCCGACGTCGCCGCGATGGAGGCCGTGGTCCGCAACACGTTCGTGCAGGGCACGCTCTCGATCATCTTCGTGGTGCTGTCGATCATCGTGATCGTGGCCTCGGTGGTCGTGACGATCCACGCGTTCCGCGCGGGCGGCGGCGCGAACCACGAGGACCCGCCGGTGGCGTCGCGGCGCTTCGCCCCGGCCAACCTGTTCGCGTCCGCCGCCGAGAAGCGGATCGAGAAGCAGTGGGCCGAGGCCGGTCTGCGGGAGACCTCCGGTGCCGGGCACCACTGACGCCCGCGACGTCGGGCCGACGGCACGCGACGCCGCCCGGGCGCTGACCCGGGCGGCGTCGGCGGGGTGGGCGGGACTGCGCTGGTACGTACGGCAGGTGATGGGCGACGACGCCTACCGCACCTACGTGGCGCACGAGCGGTCCGCGCACCCCGACCGCGAGCCGCTGAGCGAGCGCGCGTTCTGGCGCGAGCACTACGCCGAGCAGGACCGCAACCCCGGGTCGCGGTGCTGCTGAGCAGCACTGATGGAAAGCACCGATGGGGAGCACCGATGGGCAGCTCTCCCCGTGGTGCACCTGCGTGGGCCTGGTTACTCTCGTGCGGGCGACGAGAGGTGAGGGCCGATGGCGGATCTGCGGGTGGACCTGGACGCGGTGACCGAGCTGGGGTCGAGCCTGACCGCGGTGGCGGACGAGTTCGAGAACGCGACGACGCGCTCGGACCGGATCGCGGACGCGGTCGGGCACGACGGGCTGGCGAGCGCGGTGCGGGACTTCGCGAGCTCGTGGGACGACACGCGCAAGAAGATGACGGAGAACCTGCGCCTGCTGGCCGACGCGTCGGTGCAGGTGGCGCAGGCGTTCACGGACATCGACGGTGACCTCGCCGACGGGATCCGCGGCGACGGTGCCCCCGCGCCGGCCCCGGCCAGGCCCGGTGGTCCGGTGTGAGGCCGGCGGACTGGTCGCCGGTAGGGCTGGACTCGGACCCCACGCCCGGGGACCCGGTGCTGGTGCTGGCCGGGGGTCAGGACTATCTGGAGGTCGCGGGATCGATCGACGACGCCGCGGGCGCGATGGCGCGCCTGGACGTGGCCGGCACGATCTCGCAGGCCGTGGACGCGTTGATGGAGACCAAGGAAGACACCATCAGCGAGATCCGGCGCGCGCACTCGCGGTATCAGGCCACGGGTGAGGCGCTGGTGGACTACGCGTCCGCGTTGGAGCGGGTGCAGGCCGAGACGCTGGCCGCGTTGCAGCGGGCCCGGCAGGCGAAGGACGCGGCGGACTCCGCGGCAGGGTCCCGCGAGCGGTACCAGGACCTGGCCGACAGCACGACGGACGCCGAAGAGAAGCGGGAGTACCAGCAGCACGCGGACCGGTCAGGCTCGGACGCGCACGACGCGCAGGGTCAGGTCGCCGCGGCCCGCTCGGACGTCGAGTCCGCGGTGGGCGACCGGGACCGGGCGGCGAACGACGCGGTGTCCCGCATCGAGGACATCACGAGCAACGACGACCTGAACGACTCGTGGTGGGACGACTGGGGCTCGAAGGTCGTGGCCGCGATCGCCGACATCGCGGACCTGGTCTCCACGATCGCGGGCCTGCTCGCGATCGTGGTCGCGTTCATCCCCGTGGTGGGGACCGCGCTGGCAGGGGTGCTGATCGTCGTCGCCGCGGTCGCGGCGATCGTGTCCGCGTTGGCGAACCTCACCCTCGCGGCGACGGGGGAACGGTCGTGGGCCGAGGCCGGGATCGCGATCGCCGGCGCCGCCCTGAGCGTGATCGGGCTGGGCGGGGCGGCCAAGGCCGCGACCGGGCTGTCGAAGGCGGCGTTCAAGCAGGGCATGAAGTCCGGGCTCAAGTCCGGTGCGAAGAAGGCGTGGTGCAAGGTCGGGTTCGGGACCTGCTTCACCGCCGGGACCCTGGTACGCACCCCCGAGGGCGACAGGCCGATCGAGGACCTGCGGCCCGGGGACAAGGTCTGGGCCCACGACCTGGCCACCGGGACCGACGAGCTGCAGCTCGTCATGGACACCTTCGTCCGCACCACCACCACCCTGTACCACCTGACCATCGCCGGGCAGGTCGTCACGACCACCGACGAGCACCCGTTCATGGTGCGCAACATGGGCTGGATCCTCGCCCGCGACCTGCAGCCCGGCGACATCCTGGTGACCCCCGACACCGGCGACGGCACCGGCACGGTCACCCTCGAGAAGATCGACATCGAGCACCGCGACGAGCACGACCCCGACGGCCCGGTCACGGTCTACAACTTCCACGTCGCCACGCACCACAACTACTACGTCCTGGCCGGCGACCTGCCCGTCCTGGTCCACAATGCCGGCGGGCATGACGCACTCGCGGGGGAGGCGAGCCAGGCCTTTGCGAAGCAGCTCAAGAAGTACGGCAGAGACGGCTTCAAGCAGCTGGAGAACGGTCGCTTCCGGTTCTATGGGCGTGTCACGCCCGCCACCAACCCTGGCGAGATGATTGGCCGGCGCCTGGTGCGGGAGTGGGATCCTGGGACCGGCGCGAAGCGCCTGTGGCACGAGACCGTCGACGCAGCAGGACGCGTCAGGATCGTACGCCCGGACGTGAGCGTCACCGGGGGCACGAAGGTCCACTACCTCTTTGACGCCGCCGGAAACTTCACGGGAGTGTTCTGAGCATGGAAGCCACTGACCGATCCACGATCGATTCCAAGCTGAGCGCGCTGGCCAATGGCTCGCTCGACCCGGATGAGGCGGCCGACTGGGCCATGGCCACGCTGCGGGCGATGGACGATGACGATGATGTGGACGACGTCGTGATGGACGCCCTGGACAGGCTCTCCGGGGCGGACCTGTTGTCGGGTCCCGGGACGCGTCTGCATGGGACCGCGGACTTTCGGACCTGGCTCAGCGAGTTCCGCGCTGCGTCGTGACGTTCGCGAGCTCGACCGGGTCGTGATTGCTCAGCTTTGACGTGACGCGCGGACCAGATGCCGGAGCAACGGGCACGGAACACATCGAGACGATGGCGGCCCGCTCCGTTGCGGTGATCATGCTGCGGCACGGGGACCGTGAAGCTGGATCGGATCGACATCGAGCACCGCGACGAGCACGACCCCGACGGCCCGGTCACGGTCTACAACTTCCACGTCGCCACGCACCACAACTACTACGTCCTGGCCGGCGACCTGCCCGTCCTGGTCCACAATGCCGCGGGGCACGGCAAGGCGGCCAACTCGGTGGGTCTCGCGCGCGAGGAGCGCGTCGCCAAGATCGTCGGTGGCAAGGTCGCCAAGGGCCCCGATGGACAGGACATCAAGATCAAGGTCGACGGTGTCGGGTCGACCGGGCTCGACGTCATCGGGCCCAACGGTGAGTACATCTTCGTCGGGGGCCCTGCCAAGGCCAAGGACCCAGCCAAGTTCGGCCACGCACTGAATGTGAGCAAGGCGGCGGCGGATCGGGACGGCGTCCGCGCCATGTACTACCTCGAAGACGGCACTCCCACGAGCGCGATCGATCAGGCGGGTCGAAAGCTGGGCGTCGACAACGTGTTCACGTTCCCCAAGGAGTAGCAGATGTCAGACGGTTTCCTCACGCTCTACGTCTCCGCCGTCCGCGGCGCGTGGATCACTGACTGGGTCACGGGGTCGGGCGCTCGACTGACGGCGCCGGGCACCGACGGGTTGGTCGCCGTGCTCGACCTGGAAGGCGACCGTCACCTCGTCGACCGTGACCAGCTCTCCGCGCTTCTCGCCGACGACACCGACCAGACCTTCCAGACATGGATGTCCGGGTCCGACGACATGATCGTCACGGTCCGACGACATCGCTACGGCGACGACGGCAGCCGGGGTTTCGTCGGCGTGACCTGCTACCTGGACGGACTGGATCCCGACGACGTCGACGCGGTCTCACGTGCAGCGCAGGAGGTGATCCAGACGTCCAGCGCCGACGCCCTGGGTCTCGTCGTCGACCGCCGGGGCACGACGGCCGACGTCGACTGGGACTCGTTCGTGGCGTCACCCGGCGTCGTCCCGGCCGTACCGGACCTGCTGATCCTCGCCAGCCCGCAGGCCGCATCCGCAGCGACCCACGAAGGCTGGTGGAGGCCCGACACACCGGTCGTCGGGTTCAGTACCTGGGAGAACACGGCCGCCGGGTGACGGGCGTACGGAGCGTCCAGCGTCACGACGACGGCATCGACTTCCGGAGGAGCAATCCGTGAAGGGCGCATTCATCGTGTCCACCGGGCTGCGCCTCTGACTCACCGACGTCTTCTTCATCGAGGGCTGCTCCAGTCCTCGCGTGGTGCCCGCCAACCCAGGATGGACAGCCTCATGACCCTGCCGACCCCCGAGTACCTCGGCGGCGCGCCCCTTTGGGAGAACTACGTCGTCGCCCAGCTGACGCAGGCTTCGCTCAGCCTCGTCCCGCGCGACGCGCTGGCGCTGGGCGTCGCCGTCGACGGCCTCGACGTCGCCGTCGTCTGCCAGGTGCGCGAGAGGACCGAGGACTCCGGTGTCGATGTCGACGAGATCGCCCAGGAGCTCCAATTCCTCCTCGGGGAGCGGGTGCGGGTCACCACGCGCTTCGAGACACAGTCCGCGCCAACCATGACGCCGCACGACACGACCGTCTGGGTGTTCGCCGCCCGCGCCCCAGAGGGCTGACTACGTCGTACCGCGGTCGTCGGGCGGATCGGACGTTGCCGAGCCGGCCGGCCATCGGCTGAACACAGCCCCGCGACGAATGTCGTCATCCAATACCTGAAGGTCCTGTTCGCCACCGAGTGGCTCATGAGCGCCTCTGGCGACGTCCTGGACGCTGCCGAACTCGCCACCCCGTGATCCCGTCGTGCCGCGACACCGCTGCGCCTCCGCTGGACCGCGCGGGCAGGGCGGCGGCGCCTGCGCCAGGATGACCGCGTGCGCGCGATCGTCTACGAGTCCCACGGCGACCCCGAGGTGCTGCACCTCGCCGACGTCCCCGACCCGCAAGCCGGGCCCGGCCAGGTGCGCGTGCGTGTCGAGGCGGCCGCCGTCAACGGCTGGGACGTGAAGTCCCGCGCCGGGGTGACCGGCGCCCCCGAGCCCGCGACCCCGGTCGTGCCCGGCCTGGAGGTGGCGGGCGTGGTGGACGCGCTCGGTGACGGCGTGACGGGCGTCGCGCCCGGCGACCGTGTGGTGGGGTTCGCCGTCGGCGGCGGGTACGCGGAGCTCGCGCTCACGAAGGTCTTCGCCCGTGTCCCCGACGGCCTCGCCGTGACCGACGCCGTCACGCTCCCCGTCGCGGCGGAGACGGCGACGCGCGTGCTGCGCCTGCTGGACCTGCGCGCCGGCGAGACCCTGCTCGTGCACGGGGCGTCCGGCGCGGTGGGCGCGCTGGCCACCCAGCTCGCGGTGCGCCGCGGCGCCAGGGTGGTCGGGACGGCGTCGGCGCGGAACCAGGACCGCGTCGCCGCCCTCGGGGCGACGGCGACCACCTACGGCGCCGGGCTGGTCGAACGCGTCCGCGCCCTCGCGCCCGACGGCGTGGACGCCGTCCTCGACACCACCGGCGCGGGCGTCCTGCCCGACTCGATCGCCCTGCGCGGCGGCACGGACCGGATCGTCACCATCGCCGACGACGCCGCGGCCGACCTGGGCGTGACGGCCAGCTACCGCTCCGAGCGGGACGCCGACGAGCTCGCGCAGGCGGTCGACGCCCTCGCCCGCGGCGACCTCACCACCACCGTCGGCGCGGTCCTCCCGCTGGCCGACGCGGCCCGTGCGCACGCGCTCGTCGAGTCCGGCCACCCGGGCGGGAAGGTCGTGCTGGTGCCCTGACCAGCGGCGTCGTCCCCCGGTTGTCTCATCAGGCGGGCGAAATCTCGACCGCATCGCGGATGGTGCGTACGATCGAGGTCCAGCCATCCAGAGCGGCCGAGAGTCCTGGCTCGACGACGCCGCAGCAACCCGTTCTCCGACGGAAGCCTCCCGAGGACGAAGGTGCTCACGCCAGGATCGATGGAGTGACGCATGGTCGCAGAGGCATCCCTTCCGCCCACCCCGGTGCTGCCCGCACGCCCGACGGTCTCGTTCGAGCTCATGCCGCCGCGCCGGCCGGACGCCGCCCCGAAGTTCTGGGAGACGGCGCGCCGGCTCGTGGCCGCGCGCCCGGACTTCGTGTCCGTGACGTACGGCGCGGGCGGCGGTGACCGGGCGACGGCGCGGCAGGTCGTCGCCCGGCTGCTGGAGGGCACGCCCGTCCTGCCCGTGGCGCACCTGACCTGCGTGGGCGCGTCCCGGGAGGACGTCTCCGCCGTCATCGACGACTTCCTCGCCGCCGGCACGCGCGCCTTCCTCGCGCTGCGCGGCGACCCGCCCAAGGACCAGCCCGACTGGGCACCGCCGTCCGACGGCGTGGAGTCGTCGATCGAGCTCGTGCACCTGCTGCGCGAGGTGGAGGCGCGCCGCTGCGCGCACGACCCGGGCACCGCCCTCCGCGGCGCCACCCGCCCCCTGACGATCGCCGTCGCGACGTTCGTCGACGGCAACAGGCAGGCCGGCACCACCCGGGCGCAGGAGGTCCAGCGGCTGCTGGAGAAGCAGCAGGCGGGGGCGGGCTTCGCCATCACGCAGCTGTTCTACGAGGCCGACTCGTACACCGACTTCGTCGCCGAGGCCCGCGCGGCCGGCGTGACGATCCCCATCCTCGCCGGGCAGCTGCCCACGACCGAGCCCCACCGGCTCCGTCGCGTCGAGGAGCTCACCGGCGTCCGCGCGCCCCGGCACCTGCTGGACGCGCTCGACGCCCTGCCGGACCCGGAGGCGCAGCACGCCTACGGGACGGCGCGCGCCGTGGAGCTCGCGCAGCGCGTGCTCGACGCGGGCGCCCCCGGCATCCACGTGTACACGTTCAACAAGTACCGACCCGCTCTGGACCTGCTCGAGGGTGTGCACCTCGGCGGACCGGCGTCGGCCGACGACCCGTCGGACGGCGCGGACCTGGCCAGAAGGCCGTGGGTACCGAGCATCCCGACCCAGGCTCCCGCCGTCTGACGGGCGCCCGACCTCTGGAGTGCTCATGTCCACCACACCGACAAGCCCCGCACCCGCAGCCTTCCCCGGCGGCACGATCCTCGGCTACCCGCGCATCGGGCGCCGCCGCGAGCTCAAGAAGGCCGTCGAGTCGTTCTGGGCCGGCCGTACCGACGCCGTCGACCTGGAGGTCACGGCCGGCGCGCTGCGCCGGGAGACCGCTCGCCGGCTGACGTCCCTCGGGCTGAACCCCGACGACGGCTCCGTCCCGGGCGCGTTCTCCTACTACGACCAGGTGCTCGACGTCGTCGCGCTGCTGGGCGCCGTCCCCGAGCGGTTCCGCGACCTGCTCGACGACGAGGACGGCTCGCTCGAGCTCGACGGCTACTTCACCGTGGCCCGCGGGCGCGGCGAGGACGCGCCGCTCGAGATGACGAAGTGGTTCGACACCAACTACCACTACCTCGTCCCCGAGATCAGCGAGACGACGCCGATCTCGTTCGCCGACCACCGCGTCGTGCGCGAGTACGCCGAGGCCAAGGAGGCCGGCGTCACGACCCGCCCCGTGCTCGTGGGCCCGGTGACGTTCCTCGCGCTGTCGAAGGCGGCCGACGAGGCGGGCGACGGCTTCCACCCGCTCGACCGGCTCGCCGACGTCGTCGCCGCGTACGCGGAGCTGCTGCGCGCGCTCGCCGCCGTCGGGGCGCCGTGGGTGCAGCTCGACGAGCCGGCGCTGGTCACCGACTCCCTCGACGTCCCGGCCGAGCGCCTGCACGCCGCGGTCGCCTCCGCGTACCGGGCGCTGGCGACGGACCTCACGAAGGGCACCGACGACACTGCCTCTGAGGACACCGTGGGCGTGCGGCCCGCGATCCTCGTGACCGCGCCGTTCGGCAGCCTCGGCGACGACGGGCTCGCGCTCCTCGCCGCCACCGACGTCGACGCGATCGCGATCGACCTGGTCAAGGGAGCCGTGCCCGCCGGCACCCTCGACGGCACTGTGCCGGGGCTCGCGGACAAGACGCTGGTCGCGGGCGTCGTCGACGGGCACAACGTCTGGCGTGCCGACCTGGCCGCCCGGCTCGACGTCGTCGACGCGCTGCGCGACCTCGGCGCCGGGGCCCTCGCCGTCGGCACGTCCACGTCGCTGCTGCACGTCCCGCACGACGTCGAGGACGAGGTGTTCGGCGACGGCGCGCGCACGGGCACCACGCTCGACCCGCGGCTGCGCGACTGGCTGGCGTTCGCCGACCAGAAGGTGGGCGAGGTCGCGACCCTGGCTCGCGCCGTCGACCTCGGGCGGGACGCCGTGGCGGACGAGCTCGCGGCGTCGTCCGCGGCCGTGGCCTCGCGCGCGACCGCGGCGGGCGTCGTCGTGCCGGCGGTGCGCGACCGGGCCGCGGCGCTGACCGACGCCGACTTCGCTCGCGGCCCGTACGCCGAGCGCGCGGCCGCGCAGGCCGCGCGGCTGAACCTCCCGCCGCTGCCGACGACGACGATCGGCTCGTTCCCGCAGACGCCCGAGATCCGCAAGGCCCGTGCCGCGTGGACCCAGGGCGAGCTCTCCGACGCCGACTACTCCGGCGCGATGCGCGAGGAGATCGGGCGCGTCGTGCGGCTCCAGGAGGACCTGGGCCTCGACGTCCTGGTGCACGGCGAGCCCGAGCGCAACGACATGGTGCAGTACTTCGCCGAGCACCTCGACGGCTTCGCGGTGACGGCGAACGGGTGGGTGCAGTCGTACGGCTCCCGCTGCGTGCGGCCGCCGATCCTGTGGGGCGACGTGCAGCGCCCGGCGCCGATCACCGTCGAGTGGTCCGCGTACACGGCGTCGCTCACGCAGAAGCCGGTCAAGGGCATGCTCACCGGCCCGGTCACGATCCTCGCGTGGTCGTTCGTGCGCGACGACCTGCCCCTCGGCGACACCGCGAACCAGGTGGGCCTCGCCCTGCGCGACGAGATCGCGGACCTGGAGGCCGCCGGGATCGGCATCGTTCAGGTCGACGAGCCCGCGCTGCGCGAGCTCCTCCCCCTGCGGCGCGCGGACCAGGAGGAGTACCTGCGCTGGTCGGTCGGGTCCTTCCGGCTCGCGACGTCCGGGGTGGACGTCGCGACGCAGGTCCACACCCACCTGTGCTACTCGGAGTTCGGCGAGGTCATCGGCGCGATCGACGGGCTCGACGCCGACGTGACGTCGGTGGAGGCCGCGCGCTCGCGCATGGAGATCGTGCCGGAGCTGGCCGACGCCGGCTACTCCCGCGGCATCGGGCCGGGGGTGTACGACATCCACTCCCCGCGCGTCCCGTCGTCCGAGGAGGTCACGGAGCTGCTCCGGCTCGCGGTGAAGGCGATCGACCCGGCGCTGGTGTGGGTCAACCCGGACTGCGGGCTCAAGACCCGCCGGTACCCGGAGGTCGAGCCCGCGCTCGCCCACCTCGTCGCCGCCGCCCGCGAGGTCCGCGCCACCCTCTGACGCGCTCGCTCCCGTCCTCCCGCCCAGCCCCGCCGGCCGCCCCGCCCCGCCGGCTGCCGAACAGGTGGTTACTCACCGTCTGAGCGTTCAGAAGGTGAGTAACCACCTGTTCGGCGACGGGGGCGGGGCCGGAGTGACGGAATTCTCGTCGACCCGGGCGACGGCCGCGTGGCACCATGGAAGGGCCGGTCGCGCCGTCGAGCGCGAGCGGACCACATCTTTCACGAGCGAGGAGCGAGCGATGCCGGGCGTCGCAGGGAGCGGGGTGGGCCACCAGGCCTGCTCGGGCAGTCCCGCCTGCCCCGGCATCGCCCCCCGCTGATCGTTCAGGCTCGTTCTTCAGGCTGATCGGTTCGAGCAGGCCGGGCGGTGCGGGGCTTCGCCCTGCCCACCCCCGCTCACCGAAAGCCGAATCCTCATGAACCCCCTGACCGAGCAGCAGCTCCGCGACAGCCTCGTCAACGCCACGCGCAGCGAACGGCAGCGCCTCCTCGCCCCTGACCTGGCGGAGGTCGCCTGGGACCGCCTCGACTACCTCGGCTGGCGCGACCGCAAGCAGCCCCTCGCGGCGTACGTCGTCACCTGGGTCGACGACGCGCCCGTCGGCGTCCTGCTGCGCGCCAGCGAGCGCACCGGCCCGCGCCGCGCCGCCATGTGCGCGTGGTGCGAGGACGTCGTCGAGACCCGCGACGTCCAGCTCTACGTCGCCAAGCGCGGCGGGGCCGCCGGCCGCAAGGGCGACACCATCGGCACGCTCGTCTGCAGCGACTTCCGCTGCTCCCGCAACGCGCGGCGCCGGCCCACCCTCGCGGAGGCGGGGTCCGACGACGACGGCGTGCGCGCCGCCATCGTCGAGCGACGCGTCGACGCCGTGCGCGCCCACGTACGCCGGTTCGTCGACGAGGTGCGCCGCACCGCCTGACGCCTACGCCCGGGCCCGGGGTACCGGGCCCGGGCTGTGCCCGGTGGCAGCCGTCGCGCGGCCGTCCCCGACGAGCGCGAGGCTCACAGCCAGCGGCGCCACTTGAAGACGCGCCAGAGCCCGAACCCGAAGGCGACCATGAGCGCGACGGCGAACGGGTAGCCCCAGGTCCAGTGCAGCTCGGGCATGTGGTCGAAGTTCATGCCGTACACGCCCGCGACGAGGGTCGGGGTGAACAGGATCGCCGCCCAGGACGAGATCTTCTTGACCTGCTCACCCTGCTCGATGGTCTCCTGGGCGAGCTGTCGGCTGGCCTCGCCCTGGGCGAGGCTGGCGCTGGACATGCGCCGCATGGCCTCGTTCTGCTCGGTCGTGACGAGGGTGGAGTGCACCGTCAGGGCGTTCTCGAGGACGGACCTGATCCCGTCGACCCGTTCGGCGACCCGGATGGTGTGGTCCAGCACGTTGCGCAACCGGTTCTGCACCTCGTCGCCCGTGCCGTACCGCCCGGCGCCGCGCAGCAGCCCGCGCACCATGTCGGGCAGCGGCGCCACCGCGCGCTGGAGCGCGATCACCTGCGACAACAGCTTGTAGATCCGCTTCGACAGCGCCGGGTCGGTGTTGCCCGCCCCGAACAGGCTGTCCTCGACCTCGTCGACGTCGTTCACCAGGCCGGCGACGACGGGCGCGTAGCCGTCGACGATGACGTCGAGGAAGGCCGTGAGCATCGCCTCCGGGCCGGTGCCGAGGAACTGGGGGTCGGCCTCCAGCGCGTCGCGGGCCGCGGACAGGTCCTGCCGGTCGCCGTGGCGCACGGTGATGACGAACTCGCGCCCGACGAACAGGTGCACCTCGCCGATGTCGACGCGCTCGGCCCGGTCGTCGTACCAGGCCGGGCGGATCACCACGAAGACCGTGTCGCCGTACCGTTCGAGCTTGGCCCGCTGGTGCCCCTTGTGCGCGTCCTCCACGGCCAGCTCGTGCAGCCCGAACCGGCCCGCGGCGGTCTCGAGCTCGGCCTCGCCCGGGTCGGTGAGCCCGATCCAGGCGACGCCGCCGGAGCGTGCCAGCTCGTCGGCGGCGCTCGGCAGGTCGGGCGGGGACGCGGCGAGGTGGCCGTCGACGTAGATCCGGCTGTCGGTCGCCGTCATCGGTCCGCTCCTCGCTCGTTCCCGGGCTCCTGCCCGCCTGCCGGCACGAGCACACCGTGCACGGCGGGCCCGACGAGCGCGATCAGCGTCTCACGGTCCGCGGCCGCGAGCGTGGGGACGCCGACCACGCCGCGTCCCACGACGAGGCCCACGAGCATCGACGACACGAGCCCCGCGCGCAGCGTCGCGTCGTCGACGTCCCGCGACGCGACGGCGTCGACGAGCAGGCGCTCCTGGAGGAAGCCCCGCAGCTGGGCGTTCGCCAGGTCGTTGACGATCGCACCGCGGAACATGGCCATGAGCGGCTCAGCGCTCCGGGCGTCCTCCTCCCAGATCTCGAGGAAGGCCCGCACCACGCGTTCGCCCAGCCCGTCGTCGGCACCCTCAAACGCGGCGCTGAAGCGGGTGAGCGCCTCCGGCGGCACGGCCATCACCGCGGCGAACAGCTCGTCCTTGGACCGGAAGAACTGCATGACCAGCGACGCGTCGACGCCGGCGTCGGCCGCCACCCGGCGGATCGTCGTGCCGGTGTATCCGTCGGCGGCGAAGCGGGCGCGGGCCGCGTCGAGGATCGCCTGCCGGGTCGTGCTCGCCCCCGGCCGGCGGCCGCGGCGGGCAGCGGGCGCAGGGCTCGTCCTGGTGCTCGTCCTGGTGCTCGGCGTGGTGCTCGGCGTGGTGACCATGCCCCGAAACTACCTCGTCGGTCACACTTTCTCAACGCGTGTTGAGTTTCTCGCCGGACAGGCCTAGCGTCGAAGGCGTTGGCAGAGCCCGACCACGGGCGAACTGAGGTGAGGAGCTCACGATGAGCGTTGACCAGAAGGTGTACGTGCCGTCCCAGCCGCTGGAGCCCGGCCCCCGGTACGGGATCCTGTCCGGCTTCGAGCCCGGCACCCGGACCCTGGAGGCCGGCTTCCAGGTCGCGCCGCCGTTCAAGCCGCTGCCCGTCGACGTCGTGCTCGACAAGGACGTCCCGGTCACCCTGCGCGACGGCGTGACCGTGCACGTGGACGTCTTCCGTCCCGCCGGGACCGAGCAGGTGCCGGTCATCATGGCGTTCAGCCCGTACGGCAAGGGCCAGGGCACGTCCGCGAGCGTCATGGGCATCTTCGGGATGGTCGGCCTGGACAACTCGGTCGTGTCCGGGCTGGAGAAGTTCGAGGGCCCGGACCCGGCGTACTGGTGCGCGCGTGGCTACGCGGTCTGCAACCCCGACATCCGGGGAGTCGCGGAGTCCGAGGGCGACAGCGTGATCTGGGACCGACAGGAGGGCCGCGACGCCTACGACCTGATCGAGTGGCTCGCCGCCCAGGACTGGTGCACCGGCAAGGTCGCGATGAGCGGCACCTCCTACCTCGCCGTCTCGCAGTGGTTCGCCGCCGCCGAGCAGCCCCCGCACCTGGCCGCGATCAACCCCTGGGAGGGCGTCAGCGACGTCTACCGCGACCTCGTCCTGCGCGGCGGCATGCCCGACACCGGCTTCGCCGAGCAGCTCCAGGACAACAGCTACTGGGGCAAGGGCCGCCGCGAGGACCTCCTGACCGAGGCCGCCCAGCACCCGCTCATGGACGAGCTGTGGCAGGACAAGATCCCCGACTTCGACCGGATCACCGTGCCCGCCTACGTCGTGGCCAGCTACTCCAACACCCTGCACACCGCCGGCACGTTCCGCGCCTGGCGCCGCATGGCCTCGACCGACAAGTGGCTGCGCATCCACCACAGCCAGGAATGGCCCGACTACTACGACGAGGCCAACGTCGAGGACCTGCGCCGGTTCTTCGACCACGTCCTCAAGGGCGTCGACAACGGCTGGGAGACCACGCCCCGCGTGCGCTACTCCGTGCTCGACCTCACCGGCGGCGACCGGGCGGGCGTCCCCGCCGACCAGTTCCCGCCCGCGGACGTCAGCCCCACCACGTACTACCTCGACGCCCGCACCCGCTCCCTGTCCACGACGGCGCCCGACGCCGAGGCGAGCGCCGGCTACGCCGTCGCGGGCAACCCTGACGTCCTGTCCTTCGTGACCCGGTTCGAGGACGAGACGGTGCTCGTCGGGTACCCGAAGGCCCACCTGTGGGTCGAGGCCGAGGGTTCCGACGACATGGACCTCTTCGTCCTGGTGCAGAAGCTCGACGCCCAGGGCACACCCCTGCAGGAGTTCACCGTGCCGAACCAGGGCGCGATGATCCAGGACGTCACCGAGCGCGGCGCCTCGATCCTGCGTTACCAGGGCTCCGACGGGCGCCTGCGCGTCTCCCTGCGCCAGCTCGACGAGGACCGGACCACCGACGACGTCCCCGTCCACACCTTCGACCGCGTCGCGAAGCTCTCCCCCGGCGAGATCGTCGACGTCGAGATCGACCTGCTCCCCGTCGGCCTCGTCTTCCGCCCCGGCGAGCAGCTGCGCCTCGTCATCAGCGGGCGCAGCCTGCTCGGCACGATGATGCCCGGCAACCGGGAGTACACGTCAGCCGTCAACAAGGGCCGGCACGTCGTCCACACCGGGGGCGAGCACGCGTCGTCCCTGCGCCTCCCCGTCCAGGCCGGCTGAGTGCACGACAGCCCGTCCCACCTTCGGGC